>JAUNGH010000006.1 GCA_030524605.1 Oscillospiraceae bacterium
GTTGGTGGCGCCGTCCACCTGGGCGGCCTCCACCAGGGACTGGTCCACATTGCCCAGGGCGGAGACATACAGCACGATGGGCTGGCCGACGGAGGTGGTGAACAGGATCAGGATGATGCAGCCCAGGGCGTACTTGGGATCGCCCAGCCAGTTAATATTCTTGTCGATGAGGTGGAGTCCGTCCTTCAGCACATAGTTGAAAATGCCGGTGTAGTTGTCGTACATCCACTTCCACACCACGGTGACGGCCACGGAGCCGGTGACCACGGGCAGATAGAAGATGCAGCGGAAGGCAGACAGCAGCTTGCCGTTGAGCTTATAGATGGCGGAGGACACCCACAGGGAGAACACGCACACAGTGGGAACACTGACGATCACGATGACGAAGGTGTTCCACAGCGCCTCTCTGAAAGTGCCGTCCTTCCACAGATCGACAAAGTTCTTCATGCCAACGAAATTCCCCATGCCTGCCGTGTTCATGTTGACATCAGTCAAGCTGTTGAAAATACAGATGAACATGGGAATGATGACAAAGCCGACAAAGAAGATCAGACTGGGCAGCAGAAACAGATAACCGGAGATGGTCTCTCGCCGTACCAGCGCTCGGCTCATGGTAGATTTAGGCTGTTTTGCCAAAACAAATCTCTCCTCTCTCGGAATGGTTTTAAGGGTGGAGATACGTATCACAGGCCCAGACTGTCCAGCCTGTCATGCGTATCTCCATCCTAAAAGGGAGAACGCCCCTTCCCCGCGCCTTGCGGGGAAGGGGCGCGCGACCCTTCTATGTGTTAGATGGTTTCCAAGTATTTTGATTCAGCGTATTGCTCAGCCCGCGGCAGCGGCGTTGGCCTCGGCCATGAAGGTCTCGACAGTGGAGGCAATGTCAGCGCCCTCGCCGATATCCTGGAGCATGTTCCACCAGGAGGTACGGGCCTGGGCCCAGCCGGCGGAGACCTGATACAGATCGCCCAGGTAGGGCATCAGCTTGTTGTACTCAGCCATGATCGGCTCGTCGGCCCAGATGCCGGTCAGGTCAGCGCCCTCGGCGGTATCGCGGACAGCAAAGTACTTGGCGGCCTCGACGGCGTCAGCGGTGTGCTCGGAGTCGCACATGTACTTGATGAAGGTCTTGGCGGCCTCGATCTTGGCGGCGTCGCCGTTGTCGAAGATGCCGAAGCCCCAAACGCCGCCGCACAGCTGGGACTCGCCGGTCTCAGAGGGGAAGCTCATGAACACGATGTCATCGCCGGTGATGGTCTTCTCAGCGCCGGTGCCGGCAGCGTTGGGATCCAGCTGCTGGGCAATGTTCCAGCAGAAGGCCATCTTCAGGATGCCCTGATAGAACTTGACGATCTCGTCGCCGCCCTGCAGAGAGGCGTCGAACTCAATGCCGTCCATGCCCTTCAGCAGCTCCAGAGCCTGGATGTTCTCGGGATCGTTCCAGGTGTAGCCGTCGTGCTCGGGCGTGGTGAAGGTGCCGCCGTACAGGTTGTTGATCAGAGCGCGGGTGCCCTGGTCGCCGCCCTGACCGGCGCAGAACACGGTGCCGACGGTCTGGCCGTAAGTGGCATACAGGGCCTCAACGGCCTTGATGAAGTTCTCGGTGGTCCAGGTGTGGTTCTCCAGATCCACATACTGCAGGGCGCCGGCCTCCTCGAAGGCGTTCTTATTGATGGCCATGCAGTGGGCGGTCATAACCAGCGGATACTCATAGACCTTGCCCTCGGCGTTGGTGCAGGAGGCCAGAGTGGCGGCGTTGATCTCAGCCTTGTCGGTGTCGTCCAGCATGTCGGCCAGATCGACCATGTAGCCCTTAACGCCCCAGTTGGCAACCAGGCGCTCGGGACCTTCCATGATCAGGTCGGGGGCATTGCCGGCGGTGATAGCGGCGTTGACCTTGTCGTCGCCGTCGGCGTAGGCCAGGTATTCCACGTTGACCTTGATGCCGGTGTCGGCCTCGAAGGCGGCGGTCAGCTCATTGACCACATCCTCCTGTCCCCAGCCGCCGATGGGATAGGTCCACAGGGTGATTTCCTGGGTGGCGGCGGCGGAGGGCTCCTCGGGGGTGCTGGTATCGGGGGCGGGCTCTTCCTTGCTGCCACAGGCAGCCAGAGCCATGACCATGACCAGAGCCATGGCCAGTGCAAGAATTCTCTTCATCTTCTTCATTTGGTACCTCCTGAAAATTTTGATGAAAATTGCGTTTTGGCCCAACAAGGGCTATGTGCAAATTGTACAATCGTGCAGGGAGCTTGTCAAGACATTCCCGAAAATATTTTCAAAACCGTCATTTTATGAAAAAATTTTGAAAATAATTGTAGAATCTTCCCGCATCCAGGATGTGTCAGATGTGTTTTTCCGACAGAACATCGGCCACCAGCTCCCGCTGGTGCTTGCAGTACTCCAGATCCCGGCGGCACATCTCGGAAAACAGCACGTCGATCAAATAGAGCTGCGCGACGCGGGCGGCAACGGAGCCCAGCTGCAGCGGCCCCTCCGTGGAGCCGCACTGCAGAACGCAGTCCGCCAGCTCCGCGCCGGGGGAACCGGGATAGCGGGTCACCAGCACGGTCTTGGTCCGCCGCTGCTTGGCAATCTTCATCACGTCCATCATGTCCTTGGTGGCGCCGGAGTAGGAGAAGAACAAAATGGCGTCCCGCTCCGTCAAATTGGACGCGGCGATGACCTGCATGTGGGAATCCTGCATCGGGAAAAAGCCGGAGAACACGGTGGTAAAGAGGTGGGATGCCTCCTCCGCCATCAGCATGGAGCCGCCCTGGCCCATGCAGAGGACCTTTTCCGCTGCCAGCAGGATGCCGGCGGCGGTTTGGATGTGCTCCGGACGGATCAGGGCCTGGGTCTCCCGAATGGCGTCGATCTCCGCGCCGGCCAGCTTTCTGCAAAGGTCGGGCACCGTGTCGTCGGGCTGGATCTCACCCATCAGCGGGCCGGAGTCCAGACGGGACGCCGTGGATGCGGCGGTGGCCAGCCGGAAATCGCTGTAGCCCCGGTAGCCCATCCGCCGGCAGAAGCGGGAAATGGTAGCCTCCGCCACACCGCAGGCCGCCGCCAGCTCCGAAATGGACATGCTCTGGGAGCGCTGCCCGTGGGCCACCACGAAGTTTGCCAGCTTTTTCTCGGAAGCGGTCAGTTGGTAATATTCCCGGGTGATTCTGGTAAATACGTTTTCCTCAGGCATGGTACGGCCTCCTTTCGGCGGTCTTTTCAGATCAGCCTTCCAGAAGCTGTCCCAGCATGGTGTCGCACATGATCAGGGCACGGGGCAGGTGGAAGGGGCCTTTAAAGGTAGAGCCCTTGGTGGAAGGCTCTGTGGGCAGGCCGTCCCGGCGGAGGTAGCCGTACCACTCGCCGTACTCGGGATCGGAGAAATGCTCCTTAGCGTAGGCCACCACCTTTTCGAACCAGGCGAAGTACTTCTCGTCGCCGGTGTCGCGGTACAGCATCAGGGATGCGATCATGATCTCGTTGTGGGGCCACCACAGCTTCATGTCGTGCTCATAGGCCTCAGGGGGCTTTTTCAGGCAGTCGGTGAAGTACAGCAGTCCGCCGTACTCGTTGTCCCAGCCGGCCTCAATGGCCCAGTCGAAGATCTGGGCGGCCTTTTTGACCAGCTCCTGATCGCCGGTGCGCTTGGCGTGCTCCAGCAGGAACCAGACGCCCTCGATGTCGTGGCCGGGGTTGACGGTGCGGCCCTCAGTGTAGTACAGCCGGGGCGTGCCGTCCACGTCCACATTCTCCAGCACGCACTTCAGCTCGGGCTTGACGTGGTACTTGAAAATCTCGTCCACGCAGGCCTGGGCGCGCTCATCATACAGCGCCTTCCGCTCGGGGTCCACCCGCTGGAGGACGCCGGTGACGTTCAGGATGATCATGGGCGTGCCGAAGGCCCGGCCGGAGCGGGTCTCGGCAATGGTCTTGGGACCCATGCCCACGGGATCGGGCATGCCGTGGGCCAGATCCCAGTACAGGTCGTAGGCCCGGCGGGCGCGCTCCAGGTTCTCCTTCTCGCCGGTGACGCCGTAGTACTCGGCGTTGGCCAGGGCGTAGAACGCCTCGGAGAAATAGTAACGCCGCTGGCGCAGGGGCTTTCCGTCCTCGGTGACGGTGAAGTACATCCGCCCGCCGGCGGCGTGGTTGATGCAGTGGTCCTCCAGGAAGTCGATGCAGCTCTTGGAGGCCGCCAGCCACTCCTCCTTCACGCCATAGGTGTGGCAGAGGAAGGCGAAGATCCAGCCGCAGCGGCCCTGCATCCACACGCTCTTGTCGGTGGAGTAGATCTCACCCTTCCGGTCCAGGCAGGTATACACGCCGCCGTGCTCCCGGTCAATGCCGTTTTTCAGCCAGAAATTCGCGCAGGTCTGCAATTCGCTCTGCACCCAATCCCGGTATGACTGTAATGTTGCTTTGTCCATTTTTTGGGCACCTTCCTTTCCTTTGATAGCCCTATCATATTTCCTTTTGTGCAACTCGTCAAGAAATTTTAGAAAAATTTTTTCAAACTCTTGACAAAATGAAAAAAACTGCTAGCCTAAAGGGGAAAAGACACTGTAGGCTTTGCAGGACATTTTTAAAGGAGGATTCTTGTCATGAAGCATCTCGGCATCGACGTGAACGTCAAGCATCTCCCTCCCCTGGACCCCGCGTTTATTCCTCTGGGCCGCTTCTATGAGGAGTTTTTAAAGGACGCCAAAGAGCCCTTTGACGTGGCGGTGGAGCGCTCCGGCGGCCAGATGGCCGTCTACCGCACCCGCGTCCACGGCACGGAGGCGCTGCGCGAGGCGGATATTTATTACATCGACCGCATCATCAAGACCCTGCTGTGGATGAAGGGCGGCTTCCGGGTGTATCTGGCCGGAAACGAGGCCGTGTGCGACGCCATGAAGGCGCACTACGCCGCCGGCGGCTCCCGGGACTTTGACTTCGACTACATGGGCAATGTGTTCGAGCATCCCTTTGAGGTGGTGCGGGTGGACAAGGTGCCCGAGGAGAAGAGCTTTTCCAAGGCCATCGGCCGCCACCTGGACGGCTGCCGCATCGGCTTCGACGCCGGCGGAAGCGACCGCAAGGTCTCCGCGGTCATCGACGGCGAGAGCGTTTACAGCGAGGAGGTCGTCTGGTTCCCCAAGACCAACTCCGACCCCGATTACCACTACGACGGCATCGTGGCGGCCCTGAAGTCCGCCGCCGGGCACCTGCCCCGGGTGGACGCCGTGGGCGTCAGCTCCGCCGGCGTGTATATCGACAACCGGACCATGAACGCGTCCCTCTTCCTGAAGGTCCCCAAGGACCTGTTCGACGCCAAGGTGAAGGATATCTATATCCGCGCCATCACCGACACCTTCGGCAACGTGCCCTACGCCGTGGTCAACGACGGCGACGTGTCCGCCCTGGCGGGCGCCATGAGCCTGGAGGACAACAACGTCCTGGGCATTGCCATGGGCACCAGCGAGGCCGTGGGCTATGTGGACGAGGAGGGCAACATCACCGGCTGGCTGAACGAGCTGGCCTTCGTCCCCGTGGACGCCGCCCCCACCGCCATGCAGGACGAGTGGTCCGGCGACATCGGCTGCGGCGTGAAGTACTTCTCCCAGGACTCCGTCATCAAGCTGGCCCCCGCCGCGGGCATCGAGCTGGACGAGAGCCTGTCCCCCGCCGAGAAGCTGAAGGTCGTCCAGGGCCTGATGGAGCAGGACGACCCCCGGGCCGCCAAGATCTATGAGAGCATCGGCGTGTATCTGGCCCACTCCCTGGCACTGTACCACCACCTGTACGGCTACCGCCACGTGCTGCTGCTGGGCCGCGTCATGAGCGGCAAGGGCGGCGACCTGCTGCTGGAGACCTGCAAGCAGGTCCTGGCCGACGAGTATGCCGCCGTCAACGAGAAGATCCACCTGGCCCTGCCCGACGAGAAGTTCCGCCGCGTGGGCCAGTCCGCCGCCGCAGCCAGCCTGCCGGAGATCGTGAAGTGAGCCGATGAAGAAACACATCATCTGCCTGGGCGACTCCAACACCCACGGCTACTGCGCGGACCCCAACGACTGCGCCGACAAGGGCCTTGCCCGGTTCAACGAGAACGAGCGCTGGACGTGCCTGCTGCAAAAGGCGCTGGGGGACGGCTATCTGGTCATTGAGGAGGGTCTCTCCGGCCGCACCACGGTATTTGAGGACCCCCTGTACGAGGGTCTGGACGCCCTGCACTATCTGTGGCCCTGCCTGAAAAGCCACGAGCCGGTGAGCCTGCTGATCATCATGCTGGGCACCAACGACACCAAGGAGCGCTTCGGCGTCAACCCCTTCGCCATTGGCCTGGGCATGCGCCGCCTGGTGCAGAAGGCCAAGACCGTGGACTGCTGGGGCCCCAACAGAGCGCCCAACATTCTGGTGGTGGCGCCCCCCGTCATCGGGGAGGGCGTCCTGACCTCTCCGGTGGCCGACGAGATGGGCACCATGGGCCCCTCCTGCGTGGAGAAGTCCCGCAGGGTCCCCGGCGAATTCCGCCGGGTGGCCGCCGAGAACGGCGTCCACTTCCTGGACGCCAACGAGGTGGGCTGCACATTCAACCAGGTGGATTTCATGCACCTGACAAAAGCGGGCCATGCCCGGCTGGCAGAGGCGCTGGCGGAGCTGGTGCCCCAGTTGGTGTAAGCCGTGGCCATTCCGTTTTTTGACCCTCAGAACCATTTTTGGGGCGCCATCGGCAAATTTGCCGACGTGCTGGTGTTGAGCCTGCTGTGGCTGTTTTGCTCCCTGCCCGTGTTCACCATCGGCGCGGCCACCACCGCCCTCTATGACGCGGCGGCCCGGTGTGTCCGCGGCGGGGAGAATGGGCCCTATGAACGCTTTTTCCGCACGTTCCGGCGGGAATTTGCCGTCTCCACCGCCGTCACGGTGGTCTGGGGTGTGCTGCTGGCGGCGCTGGGAGCGCTGCTGGGACTGCTGTGGGGAGCCGCAAAGGGCGGCGCCGTCACGGCGGCCGCCGTGGCATGCAGCTTCCTGTTCCTGCTGATCCCGGTGGGCGCGGCGTGCTGGATGTTCCCCCTGCTGTCCCGCTTCACCTTCCGCCCCGTGGGGCTGATGCTGGCGGGGCTGCGGTTCGCGGTGGGATATCTGCCCTATACCGCGGCCATCGCGGCCATCACCGCCGCCGCAGCGCTGGCCTGCGGGTTTTTGTGGCTGCCCGCGCTGGTGCTGCCCTGCCTGACGGCGCTGCTCTGGTCGCTGATGATGGAGCGTGTGTTCCGAAAGCACACCCCCGAAGGGGAGCCGCCGCCTCCGGAGGAGGAAGCGGCGTGACCTGTTCCGGCGGCGGAGCTTTTTCGACCAGACTGTGAAAGGCCCCGGGATCCCGAGAGGATCCCGGGGCCTTTTCCGCATGCGGCCCGTCTGCCCGGAAAAAACGCCGGTGCTTCTTGAAAAGCACGGGCCGATGTGGTTAAATAAGCTGCGTTGACAGCCAAAGCGCCCGGCCGGTCCCTGCGGCCGCCGGGGCCTGCGAGAAAGGAGATTCCGGTATGAAATATGATTTCGACAAAGTGATTGACCGCTCGAAGAACCACTCCGCCAAATACGACGAGCGGGTGAAGAAATTCGGCACCGGCGACGTGATCCCCCTGTGGATCGCGGACATGGACTTCCGCACCGCCCAGCCCATCATCGACGCCCTGGCCGCCAGGGCCCAGGAGGGCATCTGGGGCTACACTGCCCGGCCGGACAGCTATTTTGAGGCCATCCGGAACTGGCAGAAGCGCCGGAACGGCTGGGACATCGACCCCAAGCTGATGAGCTTCAGCCTGGGCGTGGTCCAGACCATCAGCGCCTGCGTGAAGCTGTTCACCCCTGAGGGCGGCAGCGTCCTGATCCAGACTCCCGTCTACTCCGAGTTCTACGACATGGCCGAGGCCTGGGGACGCAGGGTGCTGGAGAACCGTTTCGTGGAAAGGGACGGCAAGTGGTCCGTGGACTGGGAAGACTTCGAGGCCAAGCTCCGGCAGGCGGATCTGTTCCTGCTGTGCAATCCCCACAATCCGCTCGGCATCGTGTGGACGCCGGAGGAGCTGCGGCGGATGGCGGAGTTGTGCATGAAATACCACGTTGTAATGCTCTCCGACGAGATCCACTCCGATCTGATCTTCCACGGCAAAAAGCACACCCCTGTGGCCAGCCTGTCCCCTGAGATCGCGGGCTATGTCATCACCGGCATCTCCGGCACCAAGACCTTCAACCTGGCGGGTCTCCAGGCCAGCACCGCGGTGTTCCCCAACCGGCACATGAAGCAGGTGTTCGACCGCTTCTGGCAGCGCATGGACATCCACCGGAACAACGCCTTTTCCCTGACCGCCATGGAGGCCGCCTTCACCGGCGGCGAGGAGTGGCTGGAGCAGCTGCTGCCCTATCTCTCCGCCAACTTCGACTTTGTGACGGACTACTGCGAACAGCACATCCCCAAGATCAAAACCTACGCCCCCGACGCCACCTATCTCATGTGGCTTGACTGCCGGGCGCTGGGCATGACCAACGGGGAGCTCCACGACTTCATGATCCAAAAGGCCAGGCTGGGCCTGAACGACGGCAGCTCCTTCGGCCGCAGCCTGAACGGCTACATGCGGCTCAACGCCGCCTGCCCCCGCGCCGTTCTGGAGCAGGCTATGAAGCAGCTGGAGGCGGCGGTCAACAGTCTCTGAAACGCCCCGCACGGATAAGGCCCCGGAGGGCTGCCGGTTTCGGCAGCCCTCCGGGGCCTTTTGCTTTTCAGCGCGCTTACTTCATGAAGGTGTCGTTCTTCATCTGCTCGATGTAGTCCAGATACTTGGCCTGGATGTCCTCGGGCACCAAGTCGCTCAGGGCGCCGGCGGACAGGGCACCGTTCTGCAGGGTGCCGTAGATGGTCTCGCCGCCGAAGGTGCCGTTTTCAACAGCCTCCATGCACAGGCCGACCATGGAGGAGTTGTCCGTCACCTGGCTGCCGATGATGCACTCGTTCTGGCCCAGGGAGTCGGAGGGCTGGGCGATATCGTAGACCTTCACGGAGCCGGCGGCGGCGTTGGCCTCGTCGATGGCCTGGCGGGCGCCGGAGTCAACGGCGGAAGCGTCGCCGAAGAACACGTCCGCGCCCTGGTCCATCATGGCCTTGGCAAACTCGATGCCCTTGTCGGAGGCGTCAAAGCTGCCGGAGTAGACGATATCCAGCGCGGAGACTTCCTTGCCTTCCTGGGCGGCCACGTAGACGGCGGACTCCACAAAGCCCTCATACTTGCCCTTGGTGGTGTCCAGCTCCATGCCGCCGATGAAGGCAACCTTGCCGGTCTCGCTCATCAATCCGGCCAGGGCGCCGGCGATCCAGCCGACCTGGGTGGCGTCGGGCAGCAGGGAGGTCACGTTGCCGTTGACAGCGGCGGCGGGAGTGGTCTCAGCGCCGTTCAGCAGGGCGAAAGCGATGTCGGGATACTCCTCGGCGGCCTGGAGGACCGCGTCGGTGTACTGGTTGCCGGGGGCGTAGATCAGGTCATAGCCCAGATCGCAGTAGGAGACGATGTTGTCATAGTAAGCGGACTGGGCGATGCTGTCGGACACCTCGGTCGCCCAGCCGTGCTTCTCAGCGGCGTCGATCATGGCGTTGTAGCAGGCCATGCCCCAGCCGCCGTCGGAGATGCTGGAGTCGCAGATCATGGCAACCTTGTAGGTCTTGCCGCTGTCGGCAGCGGCGGCATCGCCGTCGCCGGAGGCGGCAGGGGTTTCGCCCCCGGTCTTGTTCCCGCCGCAGGCCGCCAGGGCCAGGGTCATGGACAGAGCCAGGAGCAATGCAAGCAGCTTCTTCATAGTAGTTCCTCCAAACTTCGTTTTTCACATTTTGAAATGTGTCTATAACAACCGCCCGAAGCGGCGGCTATTACCGGATTACCGCTCCTCGCGGAGATAGGGCTTGCCCGAGCCCTTGGGGCCGGCCTGCTTCGTGCCGATGACCGCCAGCACCACCACGGTGGCGATGTAGGGGATCATCTGGAAAAACTGATAGGGCACACCGAAGCTGCTCACCTGGAGCCGGATCTGCAGCGCGTCGCAGAAGCCGAAGAACAGACAGGCCAGCAGGACGCCGCCGGCGCTCCAGCGGCCGAAGATGACAGCGGCCAGGGCGATGAAGCCGCGGCCCGCCACGTTGCCGTCGGTATAGGTGGTGGCGTAGCAGGTGGTGAGGTAGGCGCCGCCGATGCCCGCCAGGGCGCCGCAGATGACGCTGGCACCGTATTTGACACCGATGACGTTGATGCCCAGGGTGGCGGCGGCCTTGGGATACTCGCCCACCGCCTTGAAGTTCAGGCCGGACTTGGTCTTATTGAAGTAAATGGCGGTGAAGATGACCAGCCCGTAGGCCAGGTAGACCATGGGCGTCTGGTCCAGCAGGAGCTTCACCAGGAAGCTTTCGGAGCTGATGTTCAGCAGAGAGGACAGGGAGGTCATCAGGGACACCTGCACCAGCTCGCTGCCCGCGCCGAAGTAGACCCGATAAATAAAGGAGGCCAGGGCCGGGGCGAAGATGTTGATGGCCATGCCATAGACGGTCTGCTCGGCGCAGAGGTCGATGGTGGCGTAGGCGTAGATCATGTTCACCAGGATGCCCACCGCGGCGCCGGCCACCACGCCCAGCAGGGGGCTGCCGGTGATCAGGCTCACCAGGAAGCCCACCAGGGAGCCGATGGCGGCAAGCCCCTCCAAGCCAATGTGGACCAGGCCCGCCCGCTGGGAGTACAGCTCCGCCAGGGCCAGGAAGATCAGGGGCGTCGCCATGCGGACGCTGGCGAGAATCAGGTTGGAAATAAAGGACTGATCCATATCACGCAACCTCCTTCTTCTTGTCAAACAGCTTCACCATGGCCGCCTTGAACTGGGGCAGCTTCACCATGGCAAGGCCCGCCACGGTGAACACGATCACCAGGGCCTGGATGATGTCGGACACGCTGGTGGGCACGCCGGTGGCGGCCTGCATGGTGGTGGAACCCACCCGCAGCGCGGCGAAGAAGATGGCGACCAGGATGGTGGCCAGGGGGTGGAGCTGACCGATCAGGGCCATGGCCACGCCGTCAAAGCCGTAGCCCGAGGCGAAGCCGTTGATCAGGCGGAACTGGGTGCCCAGCAGCTCGGCGCTGCCGCCCAGGCCCGCGATGGCGCCGGAGACCACAAAGCTCATGAGAATGTACTTTTTGACGGCAAAGCCGTTGAACTGGGCCGCCGTCATATTCAGTCCCACCGCCCGCAGCTGGAAGCCCTTGGAGGTGTAGAACAGGAAATAGTAGACCAGCAGGCCCGCCAGAATGGCCAGAACAAAGGCCGTGGTGGCCCGGAGGCCGAACAGGCGGCTGAGCTTGGTGGCGTCCGGCACGGACTGGGTCTGAGGAACGCTGCCTTCCCGCAGCCAGTTGGTGTATATCACACCCATGAACAGGGTGGCCGCATAGTTGAGCATGATGGTGATGATCATCTCGTTCTGCCCGCGGTAGACCTTCAGGACGCCCGCCAGCAAAGCCCACAGGCCGCCGGCCGCAGCCCCCGCGATCAGGCAGAGGAGGATGGCGGGCAGGCCCTCGATGCCGCTCTGAGTGGCGATGTAGCAGCAGACAATGGAGCCCATGATGAACTGCCCCTCGCCGCCCAGGTTGAAAACGCCGCAGCGATAGGCGAAGCAGGCGCACAGGCCCGTGAAGATCAGGGGGGTGGAGCGGGCCAGGGTGGTGCCCACGTTCCGGATGCTGCCGAAGGCGCCGATGCACAGCGCCTGAAGGGCAGTGAACGGGTTGGCGCCCAGGGCCGCCATGATGATGCAGCCGATGATGAAGGCCAGCAGGATGGAGATCACCGGCACCAGGAAGTTGACGAGTTTACCGCTGTTTTTCATGTCGCATCCCTCCTCACTTGCCGGCCATGGCCAGGCTGATCTCCTCAATGGGAGGATTCTTGCCGGAATACACGCCCATGACCTGGCCCTCGAACATGACGACGATACGGTCGGAGACCTCCAGGATCTCGTCAAAGTCCGCGGAGATCAGCAGCACGCCGCAGCCCTTTTCCCGGGCCTCGATCATGGTGTCGTGGACGAAGCGGGTGGCGCCGATGTCCAGGCCCCGGGTGGGGTGAACCGCCACCAGCAGATCCGGCTGGCCCTCCAGCTCCCGGGCCAGGATGACCTTCTGCTGGTTGCCGCCGGAGAGGTTCCGGGCCTCCTGGTCGATGGAGGCGCAGCGGATGTCATACTTCTTCTGCATTTTCAGCGCATAGGAGCGGATGGCCTTCTTTTTCAGATGCAGGCCCCGGGCGTCGGAAAACTCCGGGGTGTCCGTGGATTTCAGGACGATGTTGTCCATGACCGACATGTTGCCGATGAGGCCCATCTTGTTGCGGTCCTCCGGGATGTGGGATACGTTTTCCAGAATGAAGCCGTTGGGGGTGAACTGGGCCACCCGGGAGCCCTTCATGTCCACCTCGCCGCCGTCGGGGGTCAGCACGCCGGTGACCACCTGGGCCAGCTGGCTCTGGCCGTTGCCGTCCACGCCGGCGATGCCCACGATCTCCCCCCGGCCCACGGTCAGGCTGACGCCGTTGAGGCCGTTGTGCTTGGAGGTTTTCTGAAAGTCCACGCTCCGCAGTTCGATGACGGGGGCGCCGGGCTTTTCGATCTTCTCATAGTGGGAGGGCACCAGTTCCCGGCCGATCATCAGATTTGCCAGTTCCTCGCCGGTTGTGGCGGCGCGGTCCAGGGTGCAGACCGTCTCTCCCGCCCGCAGGATGGTGATGCGGTCGGAGATGCGCATCACCTCACGCATCTTGTGGCTGATGAAGATGATGCTCTTGCCCTCACTCGTCAGCTTCTGCATGATCTTGAAAAGGCCCTCCACCTCGATGTCGGTGAGGGCGGCGGAGGGCTCGTCCAGCACCAGCAGCTCGGCGCCCCTGTACAGGGCCTTCAGGATCTCCACCCGCTGCTGGGCGCCCACGGCGATCTCCGTGATGGGCTTGTCCAGCTCCACGTCCAGGCCATAGCGCTCCGAAAGCTCCAGAATCTCCTTCTTCCGGGCCTCCTTGTCAATGAAGATGCCCTTGGTGTTCCGGTCGCCCAGGATGATGTTTTCAAAAACCGTCATGGCCTCCACCAGCATAAAGTGCTGGTGCACCATGCCGATGCCCAGGCGCACCGCCTGGGCGGGGGAGTCGATGCGGACCTTTTTTCCGTGGAGGTAGATGTCGCCCTCGGTAGGCTGGTACAGGCCGAACAGCACGTTCATCAGCGTGCTCTTGCCCGCGCCGTTCTCACCCAGCAGCGTATGTACCTCTCCCTCACGGACCTCCAGATTGATGTCCCGGTTGGCATATACGTCGCCAAAGCGCTTGGTGATATGCTCCATGCGTAGGATCTCTGCCATTGCCTCAGCCCCTTCTCCCGCGGACCCGCCCATGCCGGGCCTTCGGGTCATCGCAGTAATCTCAAAATTATCATACGAAAATGTTAAACCGATGTCAAGAAAAGATACGGTTTAAATCTCGGCCTCCTCCCGCGAAAATTGGGGCGCAGAGCAGGCGGTGTTTTGTGCAACTTGCGGATATTTTCCACTTTTTGACTGAAGTACGGACAGGGCGAGAAGGATTTGTCCGCGCCGCAGCGCCGGTCCGCGGATCTCCGGAAAAGTTCCGCCCCGGTTGCACGCCTGTGTGCAACAAACCGGCCCCGGCGCCCTATGATCAGGGTGCTCTCCGGCAGGCAAGGGCGCCCGTTTTTGCAGGAAAGGAGGGAACGCTTTGACCAATGAGGAGATCGCGGTGGCGCTGGACGGCCACCGGCACGAGATCAAGTCCCTGAGGCGCCGCATGGAGGGCGTGGAGAAAAACCAGGAGGCCCTGAACCGCCTCGCCACCTCCGTCGCCGTCATGGCGGAGCAGCAGCGGGGCATCTCCGACAAGGTGGACGCCATCGACACGAAGGTGTCCACTCTGGAGTCCAGGCCCGGAAAGCGCTGGGAGGGGCTGGTGGACAAGCTCCTGCTGGTGCTGGCGGGCGCCTTTGCGGCGTGGCTGGCCGCCGGGGCGCCGGGGGCGGGCGCATGAGCGCGGCGTGGGCAATCGCCCCAAGCGCTCTGCTGGCGGGGATCGCCTGGGGCGCGCTCATGGGAACCGCCGCTGCAGGGCAAGCCGCGGCGCGGCGGAAAAAGCGGCCGAAAACGAAGCGGCGGGGGCCGGCCGCGTCCAAGCTGATCGCCCTGGGCGTGCTGGCGGTGGACGCCAGCAGCACATATATTGTACTGTACCTGTGCTGGCTGTCTATCCGGACGCAGTTTTCCGGGGGCCTGCCGTACCTGACCACCCTGATCGGGGCCATGCAGGCAGCCACGGGGTACGTTCTGGGGCACTATTTCAAAAAAAGCGCCCGCGAAAACACAAGGGGAGGCATCACCTATGACGCCGCCCTGGGATGCGCCTTCGACACGGACGGCGCCAATGAGCTGTGAGAGGAGGCCATATGAAAGAACTGTTTTTGAGACGGCTGGCCAATCTGCTGACGGTCAAAAGCCTGGTGACGATCGCCCTGACGGTCACCTTCTGCGTTCTGACGGTAAAAAACGCGCTGCCGCAGGATTTCATGACCATCTACTCGATGATCATCACGTTCTATTTCGCCGTGCAGGCTTCGAAGGAGGGCGGCAGTGGCGCGGGCGTCTGATCTGCTGGCCCTGGCCCGGGGGGAACTGGGCGTGGGGGAGTCGCCCGCCGGAAGCAACTGCGTGAAGTACAACACCGCCTACTACGGGCGGGAGGTCCGGGATACGGCCGGCACAAAATACCCCTGGTGCGTGGTGTTTTTATGGTGGCTTTTCCGGGAGGCAGGCGCGCCGGAACTGTTCTATGGCGGCGGGCGGACCGCCAGCTGCGGCACGCTGATGGGCTACGCCAAAACCCACGGCCTGTTCGTCAGCGGCGGCTATGTCCCCGGCGATCTGGTGTTTCTGCGGTTCAGCGCAAAGCAGGCCGCTCCGGAGCACATCGGTATCGTCAGGGATGTCCGAGCCGACGGCGCTCTGGTGACGATTGAAGGCAATACCAGCCCGGAAAACGACGCCAACGGCGGCCAGGTCCGGCAGCGGGTCCGGCCCGCCTGGCAGGCGGTGGGCGGATACCGCCCGGCATATGAGGAGGATGAGGACATGGATCAGGCAGCGTTCAACAAGCTGGCGGACAAGTGGCTGGAGAGCCGCGCCGCGCTGGCCCCAAGCATCCAAACGGAGGAGGGCGAAGCGGCCCGGGCCTGGGCGGAGGAGCAGGGGATCCTCCTGGGCGACGGGCAGGGCCGGAAGCAGTACCGGAGCTTCTGCACCCGGGAGCAGGCCGTTTTGTTCCTGTACCGGCTGGCTGAAAAGCTGCGGGGCTGACATTCCCGCTTCTGCACACCTGAAAGGGGCAGGCCCGTCTTTGGGCCTGCCCCTTTTCTGCGTCTTTATGTCTCGAACGTGTTCTTCAGCGCCGGGTACAGCCGGCAGTACCGGCGGTACGCCCGGTCATACAGCCGCCGGGTCTCGGGATCCGGCTTGTAGAGGACGCTGTTTTCGCCGCTCCGCAGGGCGTCGGTGAACTGGGTATAGGAGCTGATCTCTCCCATGGCCAGCAGGGCCACGGAGGATACCGCCAGGGACGGCAGCAGCTCCGCGTTCCGGAACACGGCGATCTCCCGGCCCAGCACGTTCGCCAGGATCCGGCACCAGACGGCCTCCCGGCCGCCGCCGCCGATGACGGAGATCTCCTCCGGCCGGGTGGCCAGCTGCTCCAGGCCCTGGCGGATGGAAAAGGCCACCCCCTCCAGGCAGGCCCGGGCCAGGTCGGCGGCGGTGGTCTGGGGCGTCAGCCCCACATAACCGCCCCGGATGTCCGGGTCCAGCACCGGAAACCGCTCCCCCACCAGATAGGGCAGGAACAGCACGCCGTGGCTGCCCGGCTCACTGGCGGCCAGCAGCGCCGCCGCGTTTTCGTAGTCCACGCCCCCGGCGGCCTGCCGCTCAGGGCCGCTGAACACGCCGCTGATCCAGCGGTGGACATTGCCCGCGTTCAGAAACGGCACCACGTTGATATAACAGCCCTCCGGCGCGGCGGCCAGGTTGAAAACCCCGGCGTCGGCGGCCAGAGGGGCGTCCGACACCGTGGCCACCCAGCCGGAGGTGCCCAGGTTGATGTTGTACTGCCCCGGGCGGGCGATGCCGCTGGCAAGGGTGGTTGCCCCGGCGTCGCCGATCCCGGCGTACACAGGCGTGCCGGGCAGGCAGCCGCAGGCTTCCGCGGCCTCCGGGAGAACGGAGCCCGCCTGTTGGTGGGAGGCGTACAGCGCCGGAAACAGCTCCGGCGATACCCCGGCGGCGGACAGCAGCTCCCCGTCCCAGCGCTTTTGCCGGATGTCCATGGCCCCGGCGGTGGAGCAGGCGGTCACGTCGCCGCAGCAGACGCCCGTCAGGCGGGCGATGAGATAGTCCTTGGAACTGATGAGGACATGGGCCGTCCGGGCGTAGAGCTCCGGGCGGTGTTTTTTCACCCACATCAGCTTGGGCAGGGGCAGCGAGCCGTCGCAGCGGTTGCCCGTGACCTGCAAAAAGCGCTCTGCGCCATAGGCGGTCTCCAGGGCTTGGGCCTCCTCCACCGCCCGGCCGTCGGAATACAAAATGGCGGTGCCCACGGGCCGGAGGCCCCCGTCCAGCAGGATCAGGTCCTGCATCTGGCCGCTCATGACCACGGCCAGGATATCGGCGGGGCTGACGGCGGCGGTAAAGGCCCGGAAGATGGTCCGAAGGGCGTCCCACCAGGTCTGCGGGTCCTGCTCCTGACGGCCGTCCTCCGCCAGCGTCGGGATATCGACGCTCTGCGAGACGGCGGCCCGGCCTTCCAGGTCCACCAGGACGCCCTTGACGGCGGTGGTCCCGGCGTCGAAGGTGGCGATGTACTGCATATGGCTCCTCCTTATGAATGCGCGTCCCCGCGGCCCAGCTTCTGGGCGATGACCGCAAAGATAATGATGCCGCCGGTGATGATGTCCTGCATGTAGACGGGCATCTGCAGCATGGTCAGGCCGTTGGCCAGCACGCCCAGGATGGCGGCCCCCACCAGGGTGCCCAGCACGTTGGGCACGCCCTTGCGGGAGACGGTGCAGCCGATGAACACGGCGGCATAGGACTGGAGAAAATAGCCCTCGCCGGCGGTGGTGTTGGCGGAGCCCACCCGGGAGGCGATGAGCATCCCGGTGACGCAGGCCATGGCGGAGCACAGGGCGAAGGCGACGGTCTTGCACTTTTGCACCCGAATGCCCGCCACGCGGGCGGTCTCCTCATTCCCGCCGACGGCGTACAGCTTCCGGCCCAGGGTCGTCTGCTGCATCAGAAACCAGAACAGCGCCACAAACACCACCATCAGGACGGACAGCAGCGGGACGCGGCCCAGCTTGGCGGTGCCCAGGGCGGAAAAGCTTTTGGGGATGCCCTCGAAAATGGTGGCGCCGCCGGAGAGGCGGTAAATGACGCCGGAGAGCACCGTGCTCATGCCCAGGGTGGTGATGAAGGACAGCACCCGGAACCGGGCCACAATGAAGCCGTTCACCGTGCCGATCAGGACGCCGGCGGCGACGGGCAGGGCAAAGCATGCCGCCATGGGCAGCCCCTTGACGGCCAGCAGCGCCGCCATCACGCCGCCCAGAGAGGCCATGCTGCCCACGGACAGGTCGAACTCGTTGACGCTCATGACCAGGGTGGTGCCCAGGGAGATCATGACCAGCAGGGAGATCTGCCGGGTGATGTTGATGAAGTTGGTCAGCGTGCAGAAGGACGCGGGCCGGATCAGGCTGAACGCCAGCACGATCAGCGCCAGGGCCAGGATCGTGCCGTAGGCCTGCAAGAGCTTTCGCGGGGACATTTTGGACAGCTTCACGGCTGCGCCCTCCTCTCCTGGGTCTCATAGCAGCAGGCCAGCACCTGCTGCGCTGTCAGGTCTTCGTTTTTCCAGCGCTCCCGGGTGCGGCCCCGGGACATGACCTGGATGCTGTCCGCCACCTCCAGCAGCTCTTTCAGGTCAGAGGAGACGTACAGCACCGCCGCCCCCTCGTCGGCCTTCTGCCGCAGAAGGCGGTGGATCTCGCCCCGGGTGGACACGTCCACCGCCTGGGTGGGCTCGTCGCAGAGGAACACCCGGGGAGCCGTCAGCAGCACCCGGGCGAAGACCACCTTCTGCTGGTTGCCGCCGGAGAGCTCCAGCATCCGCTGGCGGGGATCCGCCAGCTTGATCCGGAGGGCCTTGATCTGGGCGTTCACCGCCCCGGTCTCGGCCTTCGTTTGAACAATGCCATGGCTGGCGAAGGCGTCGATGCCGGAGAGCATGATGTTGTCCCGGACGCTGAGACTGCCCACCATGGCCTTGCCCCGGCGGTCCTCGGAGATCAGGGCCATGCCGTGCCGCAGGGAATTCTCCGGCGACGGGGCGGCCAGCTCCGCGCCGTCCAGCAGCACCTGGCCCCGGGCCAGCTTCCGGCAGCCGAAAATGCACTCCAGCAGCTCCGTCCGCCCGCTGCCGCCCAGGCCGAACAGGCCCAGGATCTCGCCGCTTCGGACGGTCAGGCTGCCGTTTTTCACCGTGCCGTCCCGGGAGGCGATATCCCGGGCCTCCAGCAGCACCGGGCCGAAGTCCCGGCGGCGGCGGACGGCGCGAACCGGGGCGCCGTCGGTCATTTTGGCGATCAGCTGCTCCTGGGTGATGCTTTTGGTGGGGACGGTGTCCACCAGCTCGCCGTTGCGCAGGACGGTGACCCGGTCCGCCAGGAGGAAGATCTCCTCCAGCCGGTGGGACACATATAAGATCGCCGTGCCCTTTTCCCGCAGGGAGCGCAGCAGGGCGAACAGGCGGGCGGACTCCTTGTCGGTCAGGGCCGCCGTGGGTTCGTCCAGAATCAGCAGACGGCACTCGTGCATCATCGCCCGGACGATCTCCAGCTCCGTCCGCTGGGGCGGAGACAGCTCCGCCGCCGTCTTGCCGAGGTCTAACGCAATGCCCAGACGCGCCGCCGTCTCCCGGACCCGGCGGCGCATGGCCGCCCAGTCCACCCGGCCCAGCCGGGTGGGGTACTCCAGGCCCAGATAGGCGTTCTCCACACCGTCGAAGGTGGGAATCAGGGTCCGGTCCTGGTGGATGACGTGGATGCCCAGGCCCTGGCCGGCGGCGGGAGAGCCGATGGAGACCGGCTCCCCGTCCCAGAGGATGCGGCCCTCCTGCAAGCTGTAAACGCCGGTCAGCAGCTTGATGAGGGTGGACTTTCCGGCGCCGTTTTCGCCCACCAGGCCGTGGATCTCCCCGGCCTCCAGGGCAAAGTTCACGTCCCGCAGGGCGTAAATGCCGTTGAATTCCTTACTGACGTGTTCCGTTTGCAGCAGCATGGGGCGCCTCCTGTGATGGGATGGTTATTTGGCGAAATCGGCGGCATTTTCCGCAGTGATGAGGGTGGCCTCGGCGTACATCTCGCCGGTCTCGATGGTCTCGCCCGCGAAGAGCTTGCCCATCTGCTCCACCACGATGTCCACCATGCCCTGGAAGTTCTGGGCTACGGTGGCCTTCAGGTTGGTGTCCTCCAGGATCAGGGAGACGGCCTGCTCGTTGCCGTCCACGCCGACGATCAGGATCTCGTCCCGGCCGGCCTCCTGGCAGGCCTGGGTGGCGCCGATGGCGGGTTCATCCCAGCCGCAGAGGATGGCGGTGACGGAGCCCTTCTCGGGATTCGCCAGCAGCAGGTTCTGGACGATGTCCTGGGCGTCGTTGATGGGCTGCTCGGCGGGGACGTGCTGTTCGGTAATGAGGGTCAGCTTGTCGTTGGCGGCCAGCAGCTCGTCAAATGCCTCGCAGCGCTTCACCACGCCGGGATGGGGCCGGTGGGTCAGGGTGATGACGGTGCCCTCGCCGCCCATCAGGTCGTCAAAGAGGTAGCCGGCGATCAGCTCGCCCATCTGGTGGTTGTCGCTGGTGGCGTTGACCTGCATGCCGTCGATGAAGCCGCTGTCCACGCCGAAGACGGGGATCCCCGCGTCCATGGCCTCCCGCAGCTGGTTTTCCAGCTGGGTGGGATCGGCGCTGACCAGCACGATGGCGTCGGTGCCGGAGGCGGCCACGTCCTCGATACGGCTGGCCAGGGCGGCAAAGTCGTTGGCGGTGTCGATGACATTTACCGTGGCGCCCTGGGCGGTCAGGTCGTTTTCCAGATAGCCCACCATCTGGTTGGTGGTGACGGAGGCCATGTAGGGCGTCATGACGGAGACGGTCTTGCCGGCAAAGGGACCGGCGGGTTCCTCCGTCCCGGCAGGGGTGTCGGGGGCCTGGGATTCGGCCTGAGGCTCGGACTGGGCGCCGCCGCAGGCGGCCAGGGACAGGACCAGCGCAAGGGCGGTCAGCAGGGCAAATACCTTTTTCATGTTCAATTCCTCCTAAGAAATATCAAACCATTTTATGCTTATGCCTGACGCACGGCGTCTTTCATGGACTTGACGTACTCCGCCACATAGGGAACGGCCTCCCGCCCGTGCCGGGCGATGAGCTTCACGATGGCGCTGCCCACGATGGCCCCGTCGGACAGGGCCGCCATCTTTTTGGCCTGCTCCGGCGTGGAGATGCCGAAGCCCACGGCGCAGGGGAGCGGGGAACTGGCCCGGATCAGCTTCACCATGGCGCCGATGTCGGTGGTGATCTCGCTGCGGACGCCGGTAACGCCCAGGGAGGACACCACGTAGATGAAGCCGCTGGCCTCCCTCGCCACCATGGCGATGCGGTCCTCCGACGTGGGGGCCACCAGGGACACCAGGTCCAGGCCGTACTGCTTGCAGATGGGGTCGAATTCGTCCTTCTCCTCATAGGGGATATCCGGCAGGATCAGCCCGTCGATGCCGATGCCGGCGCAGGTGGAAATGAACCGCTGGGAGCCGTAGGAGAAGACCACGTTGGCGTAGGTCATGAACACCATGGGCACCGTGACGTCTTTCCGCAGATCCCGCACCATGTCGAAAATTTTATCGGTAGTGGTGCCGGCGGCCAGGGCCCGGACGTTGGCCGCCTGGATGACGGGTCCCTCCGCCGTGGGGTCGGAGAAGGGGATGCCCAGCTCGATGAGGTCCGCCCCGCTCTCCGCCAGGCAGCGGACAACCTTGGCGGTGGTCTCCAGATCCGGGTCGCCGCAGGTGACGAACGGGATGAACGCCTTGCCGTCTGCAAAGGCCCTTGCGATGTTACTCATGGATATCCTCCCCTCTGTATCGGGCGATGGCCGCGCAGTCCTTGTCGCCGCGGCCGGAGATGTTGACGACGATGATCTGTTCCCTCCCCATGGCGGGGGCCAGCTTTTTGGCGTAGGCCAGGGCGTGGGCGGACTCGATGGCCGGGATGATGCCCTCCGTCCGGGACAGGTACTCGAAGGCCTCCACGGCCTCCTCGTCGGTGACAGGCACATACTCCGCCCGGCCGGTGTCGTGAAGCATGGCGTGCTCCGGGCCGATGCCGGGGTAGTCCAGACCGGCGGAGATGGAGTACACCGGGGCGATCTGGCCGTATTGGTCCTGGCAGAAGTAGCTTTTCATGCCGTGGAAGATGCCGGGGCGGCCGGTGGCGATGGTGGCCGCCGTCTCGGCGGTGTCCACACCCCGTCCGGCGGCCTCGCAGCCGATGAGCCGGACGCCGGGGTCGTCAATGAAGTGGTAGAACGCCCCCATGGCGTTGGAGCCGCCGCCCACGCAGGCGATGACGGCGTCGGGGAGCCTGCCCTCCTTTGCCAGCATCTGCTCCTTGATCTCCTTGGAGATGACGGACTGGAAGTCCCGGACGATGGTGGGGAAGGGGTGGGGCCCCATGACGGAGCCCAGGCAGTAGTGGGTGTCGGCGATGCGGTTGGTCCACTCCCGGAAGGCGGCGGAGCAGGCGTCCTTCAGCGTGCCGGTGCCGGTGGAGACGGGGATGACCTCCGCCCCCAACAGCCGCATTTTGTAGACGTTCAGCGCCTGGCGCCTGGTGTCCTCCTCGCCCATGAAGACCACGCACTCCATGCCCATCAGGGCGGCGGCGGTGGCGGTGGCCACACCGTGCTGGCCGGCGCCAGTCTCGGCAATGAGGCGGGTCTTGCCCATCTTCCTGGCCAGCAGCGCCTGACCCAGCACGTTGTTGATCTTGTGGGCGCCGGTGTGGTTCAGATCCTCCCGCTTTAAGTAAATCCTGGCGCCGCCCAGGTCCGCCGTGACCTTGGCCGCGTAATAGAGACGGCTGGGCCGCCCCGCGTAGTCGTTGAGCAGTGCCGTCAGCTCCGCCTGGAAGGCGGGGTCGTTCTTGTAATGGTCATAGGCCGCCTCCAGCTCGATGACGGCGTTCATCAGCGTCTCCGGGATGTACTGCCCGCCGTGGGCCCCAAATCTTCCCCTTGGATTCGTCATGGCAATTGCCTCCTGTTTCCCTTGATAAGCATAAAAAAACGTCCCTGATGAGAAAGCTCTCATCAAGGACGGTCAATAACAAACCGCGGTGCCACCTTGTTTCACGGCAGAAGCCGTGCGCTTAGCGGAGTACCAGCATACTCCCGGCATGATAACGCCTGCCTCCGGCGTCGCAGACTACTGGCGGGAGATCCCGTTTTCGCCGCGCCCTCAGTGACCCATTGTGATCATCTGCATCTCGGCCCGGCTCACAGCACCCCGGACTCTCTGCACGCGCATGGTGACCTTTACTTTCACTTCAACGGTTTGGTTTGATTGGATTGTGGCTTATCATACGCCGATTTTCCGCCGCTGTCAAGCAAAATTTTCAGCCGCTCCGCCCGTGCGGGACGTTTTCACGTATCGGCGGCATAGCCGCCTCATATACATATACAGGCGCCTCCGCCGGGGCTGAAATCTTCAAAATTCAAAAATAACGTCAGAATTGTCCAGTAGATATCCCGGCCCGATTTTTGTAAAATATAGGTATAGCCCAGCAAGTACCCCCGCAAATTTTTGGGCAAAACAACGAACCAAAAGGAGGATTTCCAGTATGAAAAAGCGGTTTCTTGCATTCGCACTGACCCTTGCCATGATGACGGCGCTGCTGGCCGGCTGCGGCGGCGGCACCACCGAGCAGACGCCCGCGGAGCCCGACGGCGGCGAGGAGCAGACCCAGCCCGTGGAGCCCGCCGTGGAGCTGACCGCCACCCAGAAGATCATCGCCGAGGCCGAGGGCATGACCCTGGAGGAGCTGGCCAAGAAGGCCATTGAGGAATCCAACGGCAAGACCTTCCTGGGCGTGGGCAACTCCAGCCGCGGCAAGAGCGCCCTGCCCCTGTTCATCGAATACCTGCAGACCATCGACCCCTCCTACACCATGGAGTTCGAGTGGCAGCAGCCCAAGAACAACAAGATCTTTGACCAGCTGACCGCCGACTCCCTGAAGGACACCGGCACCTATGCCATGACGCTGATCCAGGACGGCAACCAGATCGAGAGCAAAATGGTCCAAACCGGCATTCTGGACACCTTCGTCCCCAAGGACTGGGCTGACGCCAACGGCACCACTGCCGACGCCTACGAGGGCTATCTGCCTCTCCAGACCCTGAACAAGGTCTTCATGTACAACAACACCGGCTCCAAGACCTATGACAACTGCTGGGACTTCGTGGCCGAGGGCGAGCACGGCCTGTACATGGACATTGACTCCGAGATCGTGGGCAAGAACTTCCTGTACATGCTGACTGAGGATACTTACGCCGGCTGGCTGAAGGAGGCCTTTGAGGCCCTGTCCGCCGACGAGCAGGCCTACTTCCAGCCCACCATCAACGCCATGGAGTCCGAGGCCGCCGATCTGGGCCTGGGCGCCGACGGCAAGTACGCGCTGGCCTGGATCAAGCTGTGGGTGGAGTCCTACAACGCCCAGACCGACGACGGCCCCATCTGCAACACCCTGGTGGACAAATCCGCCACCGACCAGTTCGGCCTGCTGGTGTACTCCAAGCTGCGCAGCGTGGAGGAGTCCAGCTCCGTCTCCGTCAACAACATCAATGTCGCCGCCTATGACGACGGCTACACCGGCATCGGCGGCTACGGCTACTGCCACTATCTGTTCGTCACCGACAACAGCCCCCTGCCCTGGACCGCCTGCGCCTTCATCGCCTACATGACCTGCACCGTGGACGGCTTCTCCGCCTGGGGCAAGGACATGGGCGGCTACTCCTCCAACCCCGAGGTCGCCGCTGAGAACGAGGAGGTCTACCACCACCAGACCGGCGGCATGGCCGAGGACGGCACCACCGTGGAATTCGCCGCCAAGAACGACGCCGGCTACGACTGGTGGACCACCGACGGCAAGCTGGTCCTGGAGGACCCCGAGTACTGCGCCTCCGTGGCCTTCACCGTGGGCAGCTGGATCGAGATGCTGACCAAGTACAGCGCGGGCTGATCTCCGGCGCTCCGCAAGCCGACTGATCTTCAAGGCACTGACGCGGAAACAGCCCAGCCAAGCGTAAAAAGTGCCCTTGGAACGGTGTCACGCATACCGCGTCCAAGGGCACTTTTTTAGAACCTGTATTCAAAGCCGGGAACCGCCTGCCCGGCCCCGGACCGTCTCGGCTATGAATACAGGTTCTTAGTCCCGGCCCTGCCGGCCTCGGAAGGGAGAACGATATGAACCAGTCCATCATTATCAGGAACAAGCTCAAGACCTACTTCTCCAAGCCCCACAATGTCATTTTGCTGCTGATGGGCATCGTGCTCACCTTCAGCACGGTGGCCCCTATCGTCGCCATTGTGGAGGACACCTTCAAGATCCACCCCGGCACCATCGACCAGCACCTGACGGGGATGAGCAGCGGCTACACATTGGTGAACTACATCGACCTTTTCACCAGCCGCATGGCAAAGACCAACCTGTGGACGCCGCTTTTGAACACCGTCCTGCTGGCGGTGGGCACGTGTCTCGTCGCCATCATCTTCGGCGGGCTCTTCGCCTTCCTCATCACCCGGACCAACATGGCGTGGCGGAAGTACCTCAGCTCCATCTTCATCTTCCCCTACATCATGCCCCAGTGGACGCTGGCGGTGGTGTGGCAGAACCTGTTCAACTCCAACGCCGTCACCGGCACCTCCAACGGCCTGCTGGCCGCCACCCTGGGCGTGAACATGCCCCTGTGGTGGTGCAAGGGCCTGTTCCCCAGCGTCGTGGTGCTGGGACTGCACTACGCCCCCTTTGCCTACATCCTCATCGGCGGCATCTTCCGCAACATGGACGCCAACCTGGAGGAGGCCGCCACCATCCTGGACACCCCCAAGTGGAAGATCATGTTCAAGGTCACGCTGCCCATGGTCAAGCCCGCAATCCTCTCCACCATCCTGCTGGTGTTCGGCAGCTCCATGGGCTCCTACCCGGTGCCTCACTACCTGGGCCTGACGACGCTGGCCACCAAGTACGTGTCCATGAACTCCAAGTACACCGGCGAGGCCAGCATTCTCGCCATCATCATGATGTTCTTCGGCGTGGCCATCATGCTGCTGAATCAGATCAGCCTCCAGAGCCGCAAGAGCTACACCACCGTCACCGGCAAGTCCGGCCAGATCTCCAAGATCAACCTGGGCCGGGCGGGGAGGTACATCATCGCCCTGGCCCTGGTCATCATCACCTTCTTCACCAGTATTTTCCCCATCGTCTCCTTCGCCTTTGAGACCTTCCTGCCCAATCCCGGCGACTACAGCTTCCTCTACACCGGCGACACCAGCAACCTCACCACCAAGTGGTGGGTGACGGATGAGAACATCACCGAGAATGGCATGTACGGCCAGAAGGGCATCCTCCACAACGAGACCATCTGGCACGCCTTCAAGGGCACCATCCTGGTCAGCGTGTGCTGCGCCCTGCTGGCAGGCACCATCGGCACCCTGATCGGCTATGCCGTGGCCAAAAGCCGGCGAAGTAAATGGGCAAACTACGTCAACTCCGTGGCGTTTCTGCCCTATCTGATGCCCTCCATCGCCGTGGGCGTGGCCTTCTTCATCCTGTTTTCCAACGAGCATGTGAACCTGTTCAACACCTACGCCCTGCTCATCATCGTGGGCACCATCAAGTACATCCCCTTTGCCAGCCGCAGCTCGCTGAACTCCATGCTCCAGCTCTCCGGCGAGATTGAGGAGGCGGCCATCATCCAGGACATCCCCTGGATCAAGCGGATGACCCGCATCATCATCCCCATCCAGAAGTCCTCCATCATCAGCGGCTATCTGCTGCCCTTCATGACCTGCCTGCGGGAGCTGAGCCTGTTCATGCTGCTGTGCGTCCAGGGCTTCATCCTCTCCACCACGCTGGACTACTTCGACGAGATGGGGCTGTACGCCTTCTCCAGCGGCATCAACCTGATCCTCATCATCACCATTCTGGTCTGCAACACCCTTGTGAACAAAGTCACCGGCGCCAGCCTGGACAAGGGAATAGGAGGTTAAACCATGCCTGAAATCGTATTGACACATGTGACCAAGCGCTGGGACAAATTCTACGCCGTGGACGATCTGAACCTGGTCATCGACGACAACGCCTTCGTCACCCTGCTGGGCCCCTCCGGCTGCGGCAAGACCACCACCCTGCGGATGATCGCCGGCCTGGAGACCCCCACCAGCGGCCGCATCACCATCGGCGACAAGGTGGTGTTCGACAGCGAGGCCGGCATCAACGTGCCCCCCAACAAGCGCAAGGTGGGCTTCCTGTTCCAGAACTACGCCCTGTGGCCCAACATGACGGTCTATCAGAACATCTCCTTCGGCCTGGCCAACATCAAGGAGGAGCTGCCGAAAATCGACCTGGAGGCCCGCCGCACCGCCGCCCTGATCCGCATCCTGCAAAGGGCGGACGACGTGGTGAAGACCATCCAGGAATGCGTGGACAAGAAGGGCAAGCTGGACGTGAACAAGGCCCACATCAAGCTCATCGACCGCTATGAGATCTCCATCAGCACCGCGAAGATCCTGATGGGCTACAAGCTCCACGAATCCATGGAGCCCGCCACCGTGGCAAAGGCGAAGCTTGCCGAGCTGGAGAAGTCCCTGGCCGCCGCCGAGGCCAAATGCAGATCCGAGGGCTGCACGTTCGGCCCGGACTACGCCTATCTGAAGGACGGCAAGCCCGTCACCTCCGTCCGCAAGCTCTCCCAGGAGGAGATCGACCTCTCCGTCCGGCGGGTGGCCCGCATCGTGAAGATCGGCATGTTCATGGACCGCTATCCGGCGGAGTTGTCCGGCGGCCAGCAGCAGCGGGTAGCCATCGCCCGGGCCCTGGCCCCGGAGCCCACGGTGCTGTTCATGGACGAGCCCCTGAGCAACCTGGACGCCAAGCTCCGCCTGGAGATGCGCTCCGAGCTGCAGCGGCTCCATCTGGAGACCGGCAGCACCTTCGTCTACGTCACCCACGACCAGATGGAGGCCATGACCCTGGCGACGAAAATCTGTCTCATCGACAACGGCGTTCTGCAGCAGTACGACGCGCCCCTGGACGTATACGGCCAGCCCGCCAACCTGTTTGTGGCGGACTTCGTGGGCAACCCGGCCATCAACTTCATCGAGGGCAGGGGAACCCAGAATGCCGGCGGCTCCGTCTCCCTGACGGCGCTGGACGGCACGCATCTGACCTTCACCCCCGCCGCGCCGCTGGACCTGAAGGACTGGTTTGCCAAGGCCGACGCGGCCGACAAGGCCAGGCGGGAGGCGGAGGCCGACAAGGCCAAGCAGAAGGGCCATGTGGAAAAGGGCAACAAGGACGCCCTCTTCCGCTATCATGTGGCCAAGGTCAACGAGGAGGAGGACTTCGGCGACGAGGAGGTCTTGACCGACGAGGACCTGGTCCTGGGCGTCCGGCCCGAATTTTTGGACATCTGCGAAAACGGCGCGCTGGAGGGCGAGATCTACTCCGCCATGCCCACCGGCATGGAGACCACCGTGAAGGTGCGCATCGGCGAATACCTGCTGACCGGCGTGGTGTTCGGCGGCGTGCTGTACCAAATCGGTCAGAAAGTCCGGGTGGACTTCCGGGGCAGCGATGTGGTATTATTCAGTCGTAAAAACGGCAGGCTCATCGCCCAGGGCAGTTTGTCTGTCCGGTAAGCTCCCACCTGTGAACCGGCGGAGACGGCGTTTCTCCGCCGGTTCCGCACTTTCATGCAAGCGAGGTTTTTTCATGCTGAAGCTCATTGTCAGTGACATCGACGGCACGCTGCTGCCTTACGGTCAGACGGCCATCTCCCCGGCCCTGTTCGGCCTGATCCGCCGTCTGCGGGCCGCCGGGATCCTGTTCTGTCCGGCCTCCGGGCGGCAGTACCACTCCCTGCGGACGCTGTTCGCCCCGGTTGCGGACGAGGTGTGTTTTCTGTGCGAAAACGGCGGCGTGATCTTCGGCCCCGGCACGGAGAAGGCCGCCCCGGTCCTCTCCAAGACCGCCATGCCCCGGCCCGACGCCCTGGCCCTGTCCCGCGACATCATGGACATCCCGGCGTGCGCGGTGATGATCTCCGGGCAGAACGTCAGCTATGTCTGCGGCTGTGAGGAAGCGTTTGTCCGCCAGCTGGAGAATGTCCAGGGCAATCTGGTGACCCGGGTGGACCGGGTGGAGGACATCTCCGAGGACATTTTGAAGGTCACCGCCTTCTGCCCCGAAAACCTGGACGGTCCGGCGGCCATTCTGGGCCCCCGGTGGGGCGAGACGTACCACATGGCGGAGGCGGGGCCGGTGTGGCTGGACTTCGGCCTTGCCAGCAAAGGCTCCGGCCTGCTGGGTCTCTGCAAAGCCCTGGGCCTCGACCCGGCGGAGACGGCGGCCTTCGGGGACAACTGGAACGACGTGTCCATGCTGGAGACGGCGGGCGTCTCCTGGCTGATGGAGACCGCCGACCCCGCCCTGCGGGCGCGCTTTCCCCGGCAGTGCGCCAGCGTGCCGGAGGTTCTGGAGGCCATCCTGCGGGATCCGTCCGCCGTGTAGGGAAGATTTACAAATGTCTTTCCCGATGCTACAATGAGACCAACACGAAAGGAGGGATGCGGATGAAGCCGCTGCGGCTTGCGGCGCTCTGCGCCCTTCTTTTTCTGCTGTCCGCCTGCGGCGCCCGGCCGGACGGCCAGACAGCCGCCTTCGCCCCGGATGAGACCCGCCGCCTGACGGTCTACACCTCCCACAAGGAGGAGGTCTACGGCCCCATCGTCAAGGAGTTCGAGGAGCGGACCGGCATCTGGGTCCAGGTAGTCACCGGCGGCAGCAACGAGCTTCTGGAGCGCATCGCCGCCGAGACGGAGGCCCCGGTGTGCGACGTCATGTTCGGCGGCGGCGTGGAGAGCCTGCTGTCCTATGCCGGCTGCTTCGAGCCCTACACCTGCTCCAGCGTGTCCTCTCTAAAGCAGGGGCTCCGGCCCGAGGGGGACACCTGGACGCCCTTTTCCTCCCTGCCAGTGGTGCTGATTTACAACACCAAGCTGGTCTCCCCGGGGGAGGTCACCGGTTGGGCCGACCTGCTGGACCCCGCCTAGCAGGGAAAGATTGCCTTCACGGACCCCAACGTCTCCGGCTCCAGCTATACCGCCGCCATCACCATGCTCTCCTGCCTGCCGGGAGACGACTGGGATCTGACGGCCCGGTTCGTTGAAAACCTGAACGGCAATGTCCTGCGGGATTCCGGCGACGTGGTCAGCACGGTGGCCGTGGGCAGCCGCTGCATCGGCGTCACCCTGGAGGAGACCGCCCTGAAGCGGCAGGCCCAGGGGGCGGACATTGCCATCGTCTATCCGGAGGAGGGCACCAGCAACCTGCCCGACGGC
>JAUNGH010000195.1 GCA_030524605.1 Oscillospiraceae bacterium
CTTTTTTGCAAGTTCTGCCTTGGTCTGTTTCCGGCGGACCAGAGCATAGAGCTGCTGCTCCTCCTCCGTCAGGCCCTCGCCCGGAGCGGTCAGCCCCTCCGCCTCATCGGCAAGGACCTCCAGCACATCCGCCTCCGTCACGATGCCGGTCTGGGAGAGGATGCACAGCCGCTGGCAGGTGTTCCGCAGCTGCCGGACATTGCCGTCCCACGGGAACTGCTTCAGCCGCTCCACGGCGGCCTTTTCAAAGGTGACCGGATCGCCCTCGCGCAAAAAGCCGCGGGTGAGATAGGGCACCAGGTCGTCCAGATCCTCGACCCGGTTCCGCAGGGGCGGCAGCAGGAGATGCAGGATATCCAGCCGATAGTAAAGATCCGCCCGAAAGCTGCCGGTGCGGGCCTTTTCACGGATGTCCACATTGGTGGCGGCGATGATCCGCACGTCGATGGGAATGATTTTGTTATCTCCCAGCCGCCGGATCTCCTTTTCCTGAAGTACCCGCAGCAGGCTGGCCTGCAGGGACAGGGGCAGCTCGGCGATTTCATCCATAAACAAGGTGCCTTTGTGGGCCAGCTCGAAAAGGCCGATCTTGCCCTCCCGGGCGGCGCCGGTAAAGGCGCCGCCCACATAGCCGAACAATTCGCTTTCAATGAGGTTGGGCGCGATGGCGCCGCAGTTGAAGGCCACGAAGGGCCGCTTCCGCCGGTCGCTGAAATTGTGGATGCTCTGGGCAAACAGCTCCTTGCCGGTGCCGGACTCGCCGATGATCAGGATGTCGGAGTCTGTTTTGGCAAAGCGCTTTGCCTGCTCCACGGCCTTTTGCAGCGGGGCGCTGGCGCCGATGATGTTCTGAAAGTGGTATTTGGCCACCAGGCCCTTTTCGTTCAGCTTCTGGCGGACGGCGATCTCGGCCTTTTGCAGGGCCTCCACGTATTGCAGCATGATGACGGTGCCCTCGGTCTCCCCGTCGATGACGATGGGATTCCGGCGCACCAGCACATCCCGGCTGCTGAGCTTGATGATGGTGTTGTCCTCCGGAACGTCCAGAACGGCCTTTGGGATACAGTCCCTCGCGGGCAGGCCGACCACGTTTTTCCTGCGCAGGCGCAGCATTTCCATGCAGATTTGATTGATCTTCAGAATCCTGCCCTGAGAGTCCAGAGCCACGATCCCCTCTTCCATCATTTCGATCATGCAGTTGAGCAATTCGTTCCGCTGCTTTTCCCGCCGGCTGCCCTCAATGACGGACAGCGCCTCGTGGATGGCGGCCCGGACCCCCTCTTCGCCCATGCGGAGCGGGATGGCGGAAAACCCCTTGTCCATGGCCATGCGGCAGACCGTATAGCCGCCCACCACCGCGTCACAGCCGCCGTGCTCTTCCATCACGCGGAACTGGGCGGCGGCTTCGTCGTCGCTTTCCACTTCAAAGACATCCAGCTTTACATGGCAGAGGCTTTCGCAGAATGGGACCTCAATGGAGGAGTTTTTCCCGATGAACAGCGCCACATGACGGGCGCCCAACTGGTTGGCCGCCGACTGCACGGCGCGCAGGATTTCGATGTTTGCAAGAGGGCATTCGATCAGATGGAAGGGGTAGTTCCGCTGCTTTAAAACGGAGTAGGCAAGGCCCCTTGCGATGACGAGATCGCCATCCCAGTCAGCCAGCAGGCTTTCAATGCGCCCTTCCGTGCACAGGATCTCAAAGGTCACATTGGAGGGGCAGTTGATGTTTTTCAAAATGAGGTCGATGAATTTTACCCAGTCCCGTTTTTCCGTATACGGTACGATAAAAGCGACTTTGGTCACGTCTGAGCCCTCCCTCAAAATGTCCGGACAGGCGGCTCCGCGAAAACGCGTGTCGCGGAGCGCCTGATTTTATCCTGATTCTATTATTACAGTACGGAAGCGCATGCTGTCAAGAGTGTAGACAGGCCCGCATTTTGATTTTGCCGCGCAAGTGAATTGGGAGTTCCCAAACCCGGCGTGTGCGGACGGCCTGCTCCGGAAACGTGCCTGGCGGACATAGACCAAAAGTATGACGCCCCGGCACGCCGGGGCATTATGCTTTTGGCTTCCTGTACGGAAAGGCGCTGCCGGAATTCGGAAGGCTTTTCCCGAACATCCGAACGGCCCCCTGTCCGTGTGCGGTCACCAATGGAACGGCAGGTCTCTGTTCTGAAGGCCGCGCCTGTATTCCCGGGGCGTGACGCCGTACCGGGCCTTGAACTGGTGGTTGAAGTTGGAAAGATTCTCAAACCCCACATCCCCGGCAATGGTCAGGACCGTGTCGTTGGACTCCCGGAGACGCACCGCCGCCGCGGCCAGACGGCGCTCATTCAGATAGGCCACGAAGCTGCAGCCCGTCATCTGCTTGAACCACCGCATAAAATGGCTGGTGCTGAGACCGCAGGCTGCGGCGGCCTGCTCGACCCGCATGGGCTGGGCATACTCCTGTTCGATCCGCTCCAAGACCGCCCGCAGCCGGACCGTGCTGCCGGACTCCGGGGGAACGGGCTCCGCGCCCATCCCCAGCAGCAGGGACAGCAGGCGGAGCATGGCGGCCTTGACCCCCAGCTCATAGCCGGGTCCCTGCTCCCGGCAGAGCTCCTCCGCCTCCGTGAGGGACGCGGCCACGGCGGCGTATCCCGGGTCCTGCGGGGACAGCCGCGCCGGCAGCGCGAGACGGCCCGCCGCCAGCGGGACCAGATACCGCTGGGCACAGATATCCGCGGCGCCGGCGCCCAGAAAATCCACGTCAAAGATGATATTTTCATACTCCATGGCATATCCGTCTATTCCGCGCAGGGCGTGCAGCGTCCCGGGCGGCAGGATAAACAGGCCGCCCTCTGCCGTCTCCATGGCCTGCATCCCCACCTGCACCAGCCCCCGGCCCTTTTTGACGTAGACCAGCTCCATGCTCTTGTGCCAGTGCAGCGGCACGGAGGGAAAATCCCGGGGGATCGTGCAGGGATAGATATTGAAGGGGAACAGCACGCTGCCGTGCTGCTTCTTTTCCTGAAAGTCCGCCGTCAGGGTCAATGCCACGCAAACCACTCCTCGCTTCGGATGTACAGTGGTGGGATGATAGAATACCATCAGAAAATGCCGCCATTATATAAGAAATACCACCATCAATCAAATAATATAGCAATTACAGGAGAAATGCACGAGAAATTTTCGACCATTTGCTTTTGATCTTTCTGACGGAAGGAGATATGCTGTCATGAACCAGACCATGGAGGAGACGCTGCGGGCGCTGTGCGGAAAGGAACTCCGCGAGGCCACGGACCAGGAGCTGTACCGGGCGCTGCAGCGCTTGACGCAGGACCGGGCGGCGCAAAAGGAGCAGCCCGTCTCGGGGAGGAAACTCTACTATATTTCCGCTGAATTTCTGATGGGCAAGCTGCTTTCCAACAACCTTATCAACCTGGGACTGTATGACGAGGTGCGGGACTGCCTTGCGGCCGCCGGAAAATCCCTGGCGGAGCTGGAGGAACTGGAGCCGGAGCCCAGTTTGGGCAACGGGGGCCTGGGCCGCCTGGCGGCCTGCTTTCTGGACTCCATTGCGACGCTGAACCTGCCCGGCGACGGCATCGGCCTGCGCTATCACTGCGGGCTGTTCCACCAGACGCTCCGGAGCGGCGCCCAGGAGGAGACCCCGGATCTCTGGCTCAACGAAGACAGCTGGGCCCGCCCGACGGACACCGTGTATCCCGTGGAGCTGGCGGGAAGGACCTATCAGGCCCGTCTGTACCGCCTGGCGGTGACGGGGTACCAGGGGCGCACCAACACCCTGAACCTCTTTGACCTGGACAGCGTGGACGAGGGCATTCTGGAGGAGGGCATCGCCTTTGACAAGACGGCCATCGACAAGAACCTGACGCTGTTCCTCTACCCGGACGACTCCGACGAGGCGGGGCGGATGCTGCGGATCTACCAGCAGTATCTGATGGTCAGCGCCGGCGCCCAGCTGATCCTGGCGGAGAGCGCCGCGCGGGGCTGCAATTACCACGACCTGGCGGACTACGCCGCCATTCAGATCAACGACACCCATCCCAGCATGGTCATCCCGGAGCTGATCCGCCTGCTGGGGGAGAAGGGCATCGCCTTTGAAGAGGCCGTGGACATCGTCACCAGGACCTGCGCCTATACGAACCACACCATCCTGGCGGAGGCGCTGGAGAA
>JAUNGH010000196.1 GCA_030524605.1 Oscillospiraceae bacterium
AGCCGTCCAGGCGGAGATCGACCGCATCAACGACCAGCGGCTGGACTACCCCTTCGACATCGACGGTGCCGTTGTGAAGGTAAATTCCTTGTCAGACCGTGAGATCCTGGGCTCCACCGCCAAATTCCCCAAGTGGGCGGTGGCCTTCAAGTACCCGCCGGAGAAGAAGCCGGCCACCGTGCTGGACATCGTGGTGCAGGTGGGCCGCACCGGCGTGCTGACCCCCAAGGCGGTGCTGACCCCCGTCCGGCTGGCGGGCACCACCGTCACCAACGCCACGCTGCACAACCAGGACTATATCACGGAGAAGGACATCCGGGTGGGGGACACCGTCATCGTCCAGAAGGCGGGGGAGATCATCCCGGAGATCGTGGAAGTGGTGCGGGACAAGCGCCCGGAGGGCACCGTGCCCTACACGCTGCCGGAGACCTGCCCGGTCTGCGGCGCCGCCGTCGTCCGGGACGTGGACGGCGCGGCCCTGCGCTGCACCGGGGCGGAGTGCCCCGCCCAGCTGCTGCGGAACATCACCCACTTCGCCAGCCGGGACGCCATGGACATCGACGGCTGCGGCCCCGCCGTGGTCCAGCAGCTGGTGGAGAACAGGCTTATCAGTAATGCCGCAGGCCTTTACAGCCTTTACGCCGCAGATGTTGCCAAGCTGGACCGCATGGGCGAGAAGTCCGCGGAGAACCTGGTCCGGGCCATCGAAAAGTCCAAGGCCAACGACCTCAGCCGCCTGATCTACGGCCTGGGCATCCGCCAGGTGGGGGAGAAGGCCGCCAAGGTGCTCTCCGCCCATTTCCGCACCTTTGACGCCCTGGCCGCCGCCACGGTGGAGGAGCTGACCGCCATCAACGACGTGGGCGGCGTCACCGCCCAATGCATCGTGGACTATCTGGCGTCGCCCCAGTCCCGGGACCTGATCCGCCGCTTGAAGGAGGCCGGGGTGAACATGGAGAGCACCGCCGCGCCGGTGGACCAGCGCTTCGCCGGGCTGACCTTCGTCCTCACCGGCGAGCTGACCGCCTACTCCCGGAAGGAGGCCGGCGCGAAGCTGGAGGCCCTGGGCGCCAAGGTCTCCGGATCCGTCTCCAAGAAGACGGCCTGCGTGGTGGCCGGCGAGGCCGCCGGGTCCAAGCTCCGCAAGGCCCAGGAGCTGGGGGTGCCGGTCATCAGTGAGGAGCAGTTCCTGGTGCTGATCGGCGAGCAGGAGGGCGACGCAGCCGCCGTGGAGGCACTGTTCCGTCCCCAGGCATAACACCGACACAGCCGCCCGCCGCCGGGGAAGACCACGGCGGCGGGCGCTTTGCGCAATTGACAATTGTCTATACCTGAGGAGATGGATATGAAAGAGAGATTTTATCAGATCGGGGAGGTGCCGGCCCTTTTGCTGGGGGAGCAGAGCGACCGGGGGTACCTGTTCGTTCGCGGGAAGCACGGCCGCAAGGAGGAGGCCCGCCTGTTTTTCCCAATTCGAGGATTGGGGATTGCCCAAAGGCAGGCTCCGTGATATACTGTTGGATGTGAAAAATCAGGCGTTCCCTGGGTTGAATGCCTGCAACGATGGGAGAGAGGACACGGTATGAACGAACAGTGGATCCAGACATTCCGCACCGAGATCGGGGACTTTAAAGGGACGATCAGCGCGTTCCGGCAGGGGGACATCGATAAGAAGGCCTACAAGGGCATCTCCGGCGGCATGGGCTCCTACGCCCAGCGGGACCCCTCCGTGCACATGCTGCGGCTGCGGATGCCGGGGGGCCGTCTGACGGTGGAGCGCCTGAAATTCCTGGCCGAAACCGTGGAGCGCCACGATGTCCGGCGGATGAAGCTGACCACCTGTGAGACGGTGCAGCTCCACGACCTCCGGGGCGAGCAGGTGCCCGCCATCATGGAGGAGGCTATCGGCAGCAACATCCTGACCCGGGGCGGCGGCGGGGACAACCCCCGCAATGTCATGTGCAGCCCCCTCTCCGGCGTCCAGCCGGGGGAGGCCTTCGACGTCATGCCCTGGGCCGAGGCCGCCACGGAGTACCTGCTGTCCATCTGCCGGGATATCCGCATGCCCCGCAAGTTAAAAGTGGCCTTCTGCAACGGCGCGGACGACTCCGTCCACAGCGCCTTCCGGGACATGGGCTTCCTGGCCCGGAGCGACGGCGCCTTCGCCCTGCGCATCGCCGGCGGCCTTGGCAACAACCACCGCATGGGCGTGCTGGTGGACGAGGCCGTGCCGCCCAGGGACGTGCTGTATTACCTCAAGGCCATGATTGACACCTTCTGCGCCCACGGCAACTACCAGAACCGGGCCAGGGCCCGCACCCGCTACATGCAGGAGACCCTGGGCCCCGACGGCCTGAAGGATGTTTTCCTGGCCAACGTGGCCGCCGCCAGGGCGGCGGGCGGCCTGGACCTGGAGATCGCCCCCGTTCCCGTGGAAAAGGCGGGAGAGGGCCAGCTTACCCATGCCCGGGCCATCCCCCAGAAGCAGCCGGGGCTGTACGCGGTGGAGTACCACCCCATCGGCGGCGCCCTGCCGCCGGAGAAGCCGGCGGAGCTGTACGCCCTCCTGCGGGACATGCCCCAGGCGGAGTGCCGCATCGCCCCCAACGAGACCATCTATATCATCAATTTGACCGCCGCTGAGGCCCAAAAGGTGCTGGACGCCACCGCCGACGGCGCGGAGACCGTGTTCGAGCGCAGCGTGGCCTGCATCGGCGCTTCCATCTGCCAGCAGGGCGTGCGGGACAGCCAGGGGCTGCTCCAGGCCGCCGTCGCCGCCGTGCGGGAGGCCGGGCTGCCCGACGGCGCCCTGCCCAGGGTCTATATCTCCGGCTGCCCCTCCAGCTGCGGCGCACACCAGGTGGGAGCCATGGGCTTCCAGGGCTGCGTGAAGCCGGTGGACGGCAAGCCCCAGCCCGCCTTCAAGCTGTTCCTGGGCGGCAGCGACGCCCTGGGGGCCGCCCGCTTCGGCGAGCCTGCCGCCACCGTTCTGGAGCGGGACATCCCCGCCCTGCTGGTGGAACTGGGCCGCGCCGCCTCCGCCCTGGGCTGGGAGCAGTGGTCCGCCGGACACGGCGATGAACTGAACGCCATCATCGCCAAATACGCGTAAATCACGGCAGCTACAGGCAGGCACATCGCGGCTGGTGTGCCTGCCTTTGCCGTTATGGAAAAGGAAAGCATATGAGACGTTTTTACCCGATTGTACTGGCCCTGCTTCTGCTGGCCGGCTGCTCCGCCCCGGCGCCCTCCGGCGGGGCGGAGCAGGAGAGCGCCGGCGCCGAATCCACCGTCACTTTTTTCGGAGACGACCTGGGCCGGGAGCTGACCGTGGAGCGCCCCCGGCGGGTGGCGGCCCTGATCGGCAGCTTTGCCGACATCTGGTGCCTGGCGGGGGGCGGGGACACCCTGGTGGCCGCCGCCAACGACGCCTGGACCTCCTTCGACCTGGACCTGGAGGGCGTGTCGGACCTTGGAGCCATCAAGGAGCCGAACCTGGAGGTTCTGCTGGCGGCGGAGCCGGACCTGATCCTGGCCAGCTGCAACACCGCCGCCGACCTGGAGCTGCTGGAGACCTTTGAGGCGGCGGGCATCCCGGCGGCGTACTTTGACGTCCAGGATTTCGACGATTACCTGCGGATGCTGGGGATCTGCACCGCACTGACCGGCTGCAGCGACAATTACCACCAGTACGGTGTCCTGATCCAGGCCCAGGTGAGGGACGCCATTTCCCGTCAGGACGGCAGCGCTCCCACGGTGCTGTGCCTGCGGGCCACCGGCTCCAGCTGCAAGGCCAAGGGCAGCGCGGACAACGTGCTGGGGGAGATGCTGGCGGACCTGGGCTGCGTCAACATCGCCGACGGCGACGGGGCGCTACTGGACGACCTGAGCCTGGAGGCCATCATCCGGTCAGATCCGGACTATATCTTTGCGGTTTTGCAGGGGGCGGACCCCACGGACGCCCAGGCCACCCTGGACACGGCCCTGCTGTCCAACCCCGCCTGGGCGGGGCTGCGGGCTGTGGAGGAGGGCCGCTTTTACACCCTGGACCACCGCCTGTACAACCTGAAACCGAACGCACGCTGGGGAGAGGCATATGAAGCGCTGGCAGACATCCTCTACGGAGAGAAAACCGCATAAGGCCCGCCTGCTGGCGCTGCTTGCCGTCCTGGTGCTG
>JAUNGH010000197.1 GCA_030524605.1 Oscillospiraceae bacterium
CTCCACCGCCAGCTGGAACAGGATGCGGGCCAGGGTGGGATAGTACTCGTTGGAGAGGGTGTTGGAGGCCAGGAAGCTGTGGATGCCGAACTCCCTGGCGCCCATGGCGCGCAGGCGCTTGAAGGCCTCGGCGATCTGGGGGCGGGTCATGCCGTATTTGGCGTCGCCGGGGTTGTCCATGACCTGGAAGCCCTCCCGTGTCTCGCCCAGGGTGAACATGCCGCCGGGATTGTAGCGGCAGCAGATCTTCTCCGGGATCCTGCCGATGGACTGCTCCAGGAAATCCACAAGGGTCAGGTCGTCCAGGTTGATGACGGCGCCCAGCTTGTCCGCCATTTGGAACTCCGCGGCGGGGGTGTTGTTGGAGGAGAACATGATGCCCTCGCCGGTGACGCCGCACTTCTCCGCCATCAGCAGTTCCGCCATGGAGGAGCAGTCGCAGCCGCAGCCCTCTTCCTTCAAAAGCTTCAAAATGGCGGGGGTGGGAGTGGCTTTCACGGCAAAATACTCCCGGTAGCCGGGGTTCCAGGCGAAGGCGGCCTTCAGGCGGCGGGCGTTTTCGCGGATGCCCCGCTCGTCATAGATGTGGAAGGGCGTGGGATACTGGGCGGCGATGGCCTCCAGCTGGTCTTTCGTCACAAACGGCGTTTTCATAAGGCGGACCTCGAATCTTTCAGTGTAGGGGGAAAACCGTGTATCATTTTACGAGCTTTTTGCGCCGCCTGTCAAGGAATTTGCCGAGAAACGGCAAACTGCACGGGATTTCTCCGGGAAAGGGGGAGCGCTTTGGTGGGAATTTCCGCCGGGCGCTCTCCTTTTGAAAAAACAGCCACTTGTTTTCTGTTTGGCAGGGCGGTACAATGAGAGGGAAAACACACCGCCCCGGCGGAGAAAGAGGAAATCTATGCAGAACATCGTTGTGAACGCCATTGGTGAGCAGTGCCCCATTCCGGTGGTCAAGGCCACCCGCGCCCTGCGGGAGATGACCGGGCCGGGGACGCTGGAGGTCCACGTGGACAATGAGACCGCCGTCCAGAACCTGACGCGGATGGCGGCGGGCCATCACCTGGCTGCCAAGGCGGAGAAGCGGGGCGAGAGGGAATTCGTGGTCACCGTGGAGGTGACGGCCCCCGTCGGCGGCGCGCCGGCGGCGGAGCCGGAACCGGCCTGCATACCGGATCAGCGGGGCGACTTCGTGGTGGCGGTGGACACCGACGCCATGGGCCGGGGCAGCGAGGAGCTGGGCCGGACGCTGATGAAGGGCTTTTTGTTCGCCGTCAGCCAGCTGCCCCAGCTGCCCAGAACCATCCTGTTCTACAACGGCGGCGCAAGGCTGACCGTGGAGGGCAGCGACTCCCTGGAGGACCTGAAGAGCATGGAGGCCCAGGGCGTGGAGATCCTGACCTGCGGCACCTGTTTGAACTTCTACGGCCTGACGGAGAAACTGGCCGTGGGCGGCGTCACCAATATGTACAGCATCGTGGAGAAGCTGGCCGCCGCGGGCAAGGTGGTCAAGCCGTGATCTATCTGGACAACGCCGCCACCACCCGGCCCAAGCCCCCGGGCGTGGCGGAGGCCGTGGCCGCCGCCATGGAGGGCTACGGCAACTGCGGCCGGGGCGTCCACGACGACGCCCTGTCCGCCGCCCGGACGGTCTACGGCGTCCGGCAGCGTCTGGCGGATCTGTTCGGCTGCCCCCGGGCGGACCGGGTGGCCTTTGCGCCCAACTCCACCATGGCGCTGAACATCGCCGTCAGCGGCCTGCTGGGGCCGGGGGACCATGTGATCTCCACCGACCTGGAGCACAACTCCGTCCTGCGGCCCCTGTACCGCCTGCGCGCCCAGGGGGCGGCGGTGGACTTCGTGCCCGCCGGCCGCCGGGGGCAAATCGACTACGACGATTTTGAAAAGCTGCTGCGGCCCGGCACCCGGGCCGTGGTCTGCACCCACGCCTCCAACCTGACGGGGGATATGGTGGACATCGGCCGGGTGGGGGCCTTCTGCCGGGCCCACGGGCTGCTGTTCATTCTGGATGCCTCCCAGACGGCGGGGGTGTTTCCCATCGACATGGCGGCGCAGCACATCGACGTGGTGTGCTTCACCGGGCACAAGAGTTTGCTGGGCCCCCAGGGCACCGGCGGGCTGTGCGTGGGGGAGGGGGTGGACATCCGGCCCTTCGCCGTGGGCGGCACCGGCGTCCAGAGCTTTTTGGAGACACAGCCGGAGGAGTACCCCACCCGGCTGGAGGCCGGGACGCTGAACAGCCACGGCATTGCCGGTTTGGGCGCGGCCCTGGACTATCTGGAAAAGACGGGGCTGGACACTGTCCGCGCCCACGAGACGCTTCTTGCCCGGCGGTTTTACCAGGCCGTCCGGGACCTGCCGGGCGTCAAGGCATACGGCGATTTCGAGGCGGCGGAGCGGGCGCCCATCGTGACGCTGAACATCGGGGATTTGGATTCCGCGGAGGTCTCCGACGAGCTGGCGGAGCGCTTCGGCATCGCCACCCGTCCCGGCGCCCACTGTGCGCCCCGCCTCCACCGGGCGCTGGGCACCACGGAGCAGGGGGCCGTCCGCTTCTCCTGGGGCTGGGCCAACACGGAGGCGGAAACGGACCGGGCGGCGGAGGCCGTCCGCGTCCTGGCGGAAGAGGCCCGGTGACATGCGGGAGCGGACGGAGAAGTGCGTGGTGACCTTCCGCACCACCACCGGGGCCATGGCCATGGAGCGCCTTTGCAAAGCGCGGGGCCTGCCGGGGCGGCTGATCCCCGTGCCCCGCAGCATCACCGCCGGGTGTGGCATGTGCTGGGCCGCGCCGCCCTCCGCCCGGGAAGCGCTGGAGGAACTGGTGATGGAACAGCGCTTGGATGCGGACGGGATCTATGCTATAATCATTTGAGAGGTGATGCCCATGGCGGCCAATTGCGAGGAGTGCGTCCACTACGATTACGACGACGAGACGGACGCGTATTACTGCACGATGGATCTGGACGAGGATGAGATGGAGCGCTTTCTGCGCAGCGCCAACGACGCCTGCCCCTTTTACCGCCGGGGCGGCGATTATCAGACCGCCCGGCGGCAGTGAGGAGGGAGACCATGGAATTGGTGGATCTGTACGATGAAAACCGCGTGCCGCTGGGCAAAACGGCGGAACGCTACAGCCAAAAAGGCCCCGGCGAGCTGCGGATCGTGGTGCATGTGTGCCTGTTTGACCGGCAGGGCCGCCTGCTGATCCAGAAGCGGACGGCAAACAAGCACATCTGGCCGGGCCTGTGGGACGTGACCGTTGGCGGCGGCGTGGACGCCGGGGAGACCACCCGCCAGGGCGCGGAGCGGGAGGTCCGGGAGGAGCTGGGCTATCCGCTGGACCTGACGGGGGTGCGGCCCTCCGTGACGGTGAACTTCGCCGGCGGCTTCGATGACTTTTTCATTGTGGAGCGGGATGTGGACATCGGCGCCCTGACCCTCCAGGCCGAGGAGGTGGCCGCCGTCCGCTGGGTGACGCTGGAGGAGCTGCTGGCCATGGTGGACGACGGCAGCTTTATCCGCTATCCCAAGAGCTTTCTGGCATTTCTGTTTGAAATGCGGGGGACATTCGGGTTCCCGACGAAGTGAGGGACTCAAAGCGCAAAAAGGAACGGCGCACTGCGCCGTTCCTTTTTTACGCCTCGTTCGGGGTATCGTCCTCCAGCAGGTGCATCATGGACACCTCGTAGGCGATGCGCTCCTCGGTGCCCGCATCCGTGACCTTGTGGTATGTACGGCTCTGTACCCGGCCCTCCAGGGCCAGGGGATCCCCCACCTGCAGTTGGCTGGCCCGCACCGCCAGCTGTCCCCAGGCGATGACGGGCAGGTAGTCCGCCCGGCCATACCGCCGGGGCGAGGCCAGCATCAGGTCGCAGATGCTGCGGCCCAGGGGCGTCCGGCGGAAGATGGGCGGCTTGCACAGCGCGCCGGACAGGGTGATCTGGTTGCAGGGGGTTCCCAGGCCCGGTTGGATATCCAGGGCGTACACGGTCAAAACCAGCTTGTTTCCCACGCCGCTGCGGTTGTTGAAGGAGCGCAGCTGGCCCCGGACCCGCAGCGGCCCGCCTGCGGCCGCCTGGGGCAGCAGGTCTGAGCGCAGCAGCACCGGCAGGATGTCCGGTGTGCCGGACAGCCGGGGCACCT
>JAUNGH010000198.1 GCA_030524605.1 Oscillospiraceae bacterium
CTGGCCGCCATCGTCACGGTGGCGGACGACGGCGGCGGCTCCGGCATGCTGCGCCAGGACTTGGGGATGCCGCCGCCGGGCGACATCCGCAACTGCCTGACGGCGCTGGCAAACACGGAGCCGCTGATGAACGAGCTGATGGATTACCGCTTTACCGACGGGACGCTGGCGGGGCAGAGCTTCGGCAACCTGTTCCTGGCGGCGCTGAACGGCATATCGGACTCCTTCGACGCGGCGGTGCGCCGCATGAGCGAGGTCCTGGCCATCACTGGCCGGGTGTTGCCGGTGACCACTGCCGACGTGCAGCTGGAGGCGGAATTTGAAAACGGCGCTACGGTGATGGGGGAGTCCAAGATCTTTTACTGCAAGAAGCAGGAGGACTGCCGCATCCGCCGGGTGCGTCTGATCCCCGAGTACCCCAGGGCCTTGCCGGAGGCGGTGGCCGCCATCCGGGAGGCGGACATGATCCTCCTGGGCCCGGGGAGCCTGTACACCAGCATCATCCCCAATCTGCTGGTGGACGGCATCGTGGAGGCCATCCAGGCCTCCGCCGCCCTGAAGGTCTACGTCTGCAACGTCATGACTCAGGAGGGGGAGACGGAGGGATATACCGTCTCCGACCACATCGCGGCGCTGTTCCACCACTCGGCCCAGGGGCTGTTCGACCTGTGTCTGGCCAATTCCTCCCCCATTCCCAAAAGCGTCGCCGCCCGATACGCAGAGGAGGGGGCGGAGCCGCTGCTGGCGGATGTGAAGCTCTGCCGCCAACTGGGGGTGGAGGTTATCAGCCGCCCCGTCGCCACGGTGACGGACGGCTACGTCCGCCATCACCCGGAGTATCTGGCCCGGGAACTGATCCTGCTTCACGCGGAGCGGAGCGTCCGCATCGCAGGGGGCAGGCCCGGGGACGACGCTTACCGGGTGGAACGGAAGAAATAGGAGTCATCCATGTCTTTTTCCTTCGACACGAAAAATGAATTGTGCCGCCTGCCGGTGCAGAAGCTGTGCTGCGCCCGGGCGGAGGCCTACGGCATCCTGTTGTACTGCAACACGTTCAGCTCCACGGAGGTCCGCATCATCACGGAGAACCCCAACTTCGCCGCGCGGCTCCCCAAGCTGTTCAGGCGGGCGTTCAACCTGCAGTTTGACCGCCAACCGGAGCCGGAGGCGCCGGGAAAGCTGGTTTTCCAGATCACGGAGCGGAAAAAGCTGGACCACATCATCAATCTGCTGGGGTACGACCCCCGGCAGAACTTGGTGCTGCACATCAACTTCGGCTTGCTGGAGGAGGAGTGCTGCCGGGCGTCTTTCCTGCGGGGGGTATTCTTCGCCGGAGGCAGCATCACGGACCCCCTGAAGCGCTATCATCTGGAGTTGACCACCTCCCATTTGCAGGCCAACCGGGAACTGGAGGTGCTGCTGCGGGAGTGCGGCTATCCGCCCAAGAGCCTCAGCCGGAGCGGTAGCTTCATCACCTATTTCAAGCAGAGCGACCAGATCGAGGATTTCCTCACGCTGATCGGCGCGCCGGTGGCGGCCATGAAGATCATGTCCGCCAAGCTGGAAAAAGACCTGCGCAACAGCGTGAACCGGCGGCTCAACTGCGACAACGCCAACCTGGACAAGACGGTGGAGGCCGCCCGGGAGCAGCTGGAAGGCATCCGCAAACTCCAGGCGGCGGGCCTTTTGGAGCAGCTGCCGGACAAGCTGCAGCTGACGGCAGCCCTCCGGCTGGAGAACCCGGAGCTGACGCTCGCGGAGCTGGCGGAGGAATTCGACCCGCCGGTGACGAAATCCTGCCTGAACCACCGGATGCGGAAGCTGATGGAGCTGGCGCGGGGACTGTAAAGGAAAAATGCAATACAGTTAGGAGAGGGTAATATGAACCGTTATGAAAAAGCAAACGCCTATCATAAGAGAGGATTCAACTGCTGTCAGAGCGTGCTGGCGGCGTTTTCCGACCTGACGGGTCTCAGCGAGCAGGCCAGCTTCGACATCGGCGGCGGCTTCGGCGGCGGCGCGGGCACGGGGGAGCTTTGCGGCGCCATCAGCGGCGCCGTCATGACCCTTGGAATGTTAACACCGGTGGATCCCGCCGACCCCGTGGGCAGCAAAAAACGGACGCTGGCGCTGAGTAAGGAGCTGCAAAAGCGGTTTTCCGAAAAGTTCGGCGCCCTGCGGTGCCACGACCTGCTGAAGAACAAATTCACCCCCGACGACACCACCCCCGCCGCCCTTCGTCTGGGCCTCACGGGCCACTGTGACATCATGATCGTCACCGCTGTTGAGCTGGTGGAGGAGATGCTGCAGGAGCGGGGCTGAAGGCTCGTCACCGGATATTTTACAGGCTGTTTTTGAAGAAGAGAGGGGAACCCCAAACATGTCCTTTGTCCACTTACATGTCCATACGGAATTCAGCCTGCTGGACGGCGCCTGCCGCATCCGGGAGCTGCCCAAGGTCGTGAAGGCCATGGGCCAGGACGCCTGCGCCATCACGGACCACGGCGTCATGTACGGGGCCATCGACTTCTACCGCGCCTGCAAGGCCGAGGGGGTCAAGCCCGTCATCGGCTGCGAGGTGTATGTGACGCCCAAGGGCCGCTCCCGGTTTGAAAAGGTCCACGAGTTCGACGCCGAGAGCCGCCATCTGGTGCTGCTGTGCGAGAACGAGGAGGGCTACCGCAACCTCAGCTACATGGTCTCCATGGCCTGGACGGAGGGCTTTTACATCAAGCCCCGCATCGATATGGCTCTCTTGAAGGAACACAGTAAGGGGCTGATCGCCCTGTCCGCGTGCCTGGCCGGTGAGATCCCCCGGATGCTGCGGAACGGGGAGTACGAGAACGCCAAAAACTACGCCCTGGAAATGAGCGGGATTTTTGGCCCGGACCACTTTTACCTGGAGCTTCAGGACCACGGCATCCGGGACCAGGCGGTGGTCAACCGCCACCTGCTGCGCATCCACCAGGAGACGGGCCTTCCGCTGGTGTGCACCAATGACGCACACTACCTCCGCAAAGAGGACGCCGAGGCCCACGATGTGCTGCTGTGCATCCAGACCGGCAAGACCATTGACGACGAGAACCGGATGCGCTACGAGCCCCGGAACTTCTATCTCCGCAGCGAGGCGGAGATGGCGGAGCTGTTCGGGGACTACGAGGGCGCCATGGAGAATACCGCGAAGATCGCGGACATGTGTAACCTGGAGTTTACATTCGGCAAATATCACCTGCCGGAATTCCAGCTGCCTCCCGGATACGACAGCTTTTCCTACCTGAAAAAGCTGTGCGACGAGGGCTACCGTGAGCGCTATGGGGACGACGGCCAGTACCGGGGCCAGCTCCGGTACGAGCAGGACATGATCGAAAAGATGGGCTTCACGGACTACTTCCTGATCGTCTCCGACTTTGTGCGCTACGCCAGAAGCGCGGGCATCCCCGTGGGGCCGGGCCGCGGCAGCGCGGCGGGGTCCATGGTCAGCTACTGTCTCCACATCACGGACATTGACCCCATGCAGTACAGCCTGTACTTCGAGCGCTTCCTGAACCCGGAGCGGGTCAGCATGCCGGATATCGACATGGACTTCGGTGACACCCGCCGGGGCGAGGTGGTGGACTACGTCCGCCGGAAGTACGGCGACGACCATGTGGCCCAGATCGTCACCTTCGGCACCATGTCCGCCCGGGCCGTCATCCGGGACGTGGGCCGGGTCATGAACATGCCCTACGCCGATGTGGACGTCATCGCCAAGCAGGTGCCCAACACTCTGCACATCACCCTGGACGACGCCCTGCGGCTCTCCAAGCCCCTCAGCGACTCCTACGACAGCGACGAGCAGGTGCGCAGGCTCATCGACACCGCCAGGGCCCTGGAGGGCATGCCCCGCCATGCCTCCACCCACGCCGCCGGCGTGGTCATCACCAAGCGGCCCGTCTATGAGTACGTGCCCCTGGCGAAGAACGACGACGCGGTGGTCTGCCAGTACGTCATGACGACGCTGGAGGAGTTGGGCCTGCTGAAAATGGACTTTCTGGGCCTGCGGAACCTGACGGTGCTGGACGACGCGGTGAAAATGGTCCGGGCCCACACCCCGGACTTCGACCTGAAGACCGTTCCCGACGACGACCCGGAGACCTTCCAGATGCTCTCCGACGGCCG
>JAUNGH010000199.1 GCA_030524605.1 Oscillospiraceae bacterium
CGCTCCGCCGCCCGTTTGGCCTTCAGGTCCAGCCTGGCGGCGGCCTCGCCGTACTGGACGGGGTCCAGTTCCGCCAGCCGGCGGACCACCGCGCTGGCAAGGCCCACGTCCGTCACGGCGGCGATGGCCGCGGACGTGCGGCCAACGGCCCGGCCCAGCTCCGCCTTGGTGAAGGGGACGCGGAGCCACAGGCACTGGCCCGCCTCGGCGAAGTGGGCCGTCCGGCGGCGGGTATTGTCCGCCGCGTCGGCGGCCAGCAGCAGCACCCGGGCGTCCCTGGCCCGGGCCGCAGCCTCCACCGGCTCCTCCCCCACGGCCAGGTTGCCGCCCCGGAGGGCCAGCCCCAGCAGGGAGAGGATGTTGTTACGGCTGTCCATCCGCACCTCGCAGTTCCGTCTCCATGGCGTCGTAGACCTCCGGTGGGATGGCGGTCTCAAAGGCCCGCTCCAGCGCCCGGGATTTCCGGGCACGCTTCAGGCACTCCACGTCGTGGCAGACATAGGCGCCCCGTCCGGGCTTCTTGCCGCCGAAGTCCAGGCTGACCTGGCCCTCCGGCGACTTCACCACCCGGAGCAGGGATTTTTTATCCTTCATTTCCCGGCAGCCCACACACTGCCGCTGGGGGATCTTTTTTACTTTCGGCATCTGTCAGGCCGCCTTTCTCCTGTGTTATTCTTCCCCGGCGGGAGCGCCGTCAACAGGGGCGTCGTCGATGAATTCCACGTTATCCTCGTCCACGCCCTCCTCGGGATCCTTGTAGCTCTGGGGCTTGATGTCGATCTTGTAGCCGGTCAGGCGGGCGGCCAGGCGGGCGTTCTGGCCCTCCTTGCCGATGGCCAGGGACAGCTGGTCGTCGGGCACCAGCACGCGGCAGGCCTTGCCCTCGTCCGCCATCCACACGTCCGCCACGTCGGCGGGGGCCAAGGCGGCGGCAATGAACTGGGCGGGGTCCTCGCTGTACTTGATGATGTCGATCTTCTCGCCCCGCAGCTCGTCGACGATGTTGGCCACCCGCTGGCCCTTGGGGCCCACGCAGGCGCCGATGGGATCCACGTTCTCGTCGTTGCTCCACACGGCCATCTTGGTGCGGCTGCCGGCCTCCCGGGCGATGGACTTCACCTCCACGGTGCCGTCGTAGATCTCGGGGACCTCCAGCTCGAACAGGCGCTTCACAAGGCCGGGATGGGTCCGGGAGATCAAAATCTGGGGGCCGCGGGTGGAGCGGCGGACGTCCACCACATAGACCTTGACGTGCATGCCCTCCGCCAGCTCCTCGCCGGGGACCTGCTCGCCGCTCATCAGCAGCGCCTCGGTGGACTCGGTGCCGGTGCCGATGCGCAGGGACACGTTGCCGTTCCGGGGATCGATGCGGGTGACCACGCCGGTGAGGATCTCATGCTGTTTGGAGTTGAACTCGTCGTACACCTGGCCCCGCTCGGCCTCCCGCAGGCCCTGGATGATGACCTGCTTGCCGTTGCCTGCGGCGATGCGGCCGAACTCCATCTTGTCCACGGGGACATTGACGATGTCGCCGATCTCGTACTTGGCGGAGAGGCGCTTGGCCTCTGCCAGGGGCATCTCGTTGAAGGGGTCCACATAGTCCTCTTCGTCCACCACGGTCTTCTGGACGAACATCTTCAGGTCCTGATGCTCCTCGTCCACGTCCACGATGACGTTCTCCACGCCGTCGTGGTCCCGCTTATAGGCGGTGGTGATGGCCTGGATGATCTTCTCCATCATGAAGGTCTGGGGGATGTTGCGCTCCTTTTCCAGCAGCGCCAGGGCGGCGAAGATCTCCGCGGGATTCATGCCGGCGGGCTCTTTCTGCTTCTTGCCTTTCATCGGTGATTCTCCTTGCTATCAGTAATAATTGACAATGGATCGTTAAAAATGGAACCTTCCATTAAAATTCCACGCGCAGGCGGACCAGGGCAACATCCTTCTTTTCAAAGGTCATGTCCTGCTTTCCCACGGTGACCGTGACGGCGCCTGTCGCCTCGTCGTAGGCGGCGAGGGTGCCGGCGAATTCCTTGCGGCCGTCCTGACTGCGGTACAGCTTCACCAGCACCGGGCTGTTCAGGAAGCGCTGGAAATCGGCGGGGCGCTTCAGCGCCCGCTCGGCTCCGGCGGAGCCGACCTCCAGGGTGTAGCTGCCCTCGATGGGGTCTGCCTCGTCCAGCAGGTCGCTGAGCCTGCGGGAGACGGCCTCGCAGTCCAGGATGTCCACGCCGCCCTCCTTGTCCAGCAAGACCCGGAGGTACCAGGTGCCGGCCTCCTTGACGTACTCCACGTCCCAGAGGGTGCAGCCCTGCTCCGCAATGGCGGGGGCCGCCAGCTCGGCGGTGAGTTCGGTGATCTTCTTCATGGGAGTCCTCCCTTGTTTTTACAGTTTTTTCAAATTTTGAGCATGGAAAAAAGTCCAAAGAAAAGAGCGGACCGCAGGTCCACTCCGTAGCTTACACATTCTAACATATGTAATATACCACACATGATAAAGAAGTGCAAGAGTTTTATTTTTGGGGAGATTTTGCCCGCCGGCAGGCCGGGGGATTGTTCCGGGCCGGCGCGGCGGGGCGGGGGCGCCCCGCTCTACCGCCTCACCGCCGCCAGCAGGCAGGACACCAGAAACACCGCCAGATTGGCGCACACCACCGACGCGCCCACGGGGGTGGACAGGGTAAAGGACACCGTCAGCCCCACGCAGAAGCACACCACCGACGTGACGGCGGCGCAGAGGATAACGCCCCGGAAGCTCCTGAACAGCCGCATGGCGGTCAGAGCGGGGAAGATGATGAGGGAGGAGATCAGCATGGCGCCCATCATCCGCATGCCCAGCACGATGGTCAGCGCTGTCAGCACTGCCAGCAGGGTGTTGTAGCGGTTGACCTTCAGCCCCGTGGCCCGGGAGAAACTCTCGTCAAAGGTCACGGCAAAGAGCTTGTGGTAAAAGAGCACGAACAGCACCAGCACGGCGGCGCACAAAATGACGGACAGCACCACGTCGGTCTTGGACATGGCCAGGACGCTGCCGAACATGTAATTGTCCACATCGGTGGTCATGCCGGTGGTGCGGGAGATGACCAGGATGCCGATGGCCAGGGACGAGGCGCTCATGGCGGCGATGGCGGCGTCGCTGTTCCAGCGGGGGTGGTCGGCCACCCGCAGCAGCAAAAACGCCGCCAGGATGACCACCGGGATGGAGAAGTACAGCGGCGTGACCCCCAGGGCCACGGCAATAGCCAGGGCGCCGAAGGAGACGTGGCTCAGCCCGTCGCCGATCATGGAGTACCGCTTCAGGACCAGAGAGACCCCCAGCAGCGCGGCGCACAGGCTGACCAGCACGCCGGCGATCAGGGCCCGCTGCATGAAGGGCCAGGAGAACATCTGCAAAATGCTCATACGTCCGCCTCCCGGAAGCGCCGCCCCTGGGGGGAGGCGAGATATTCCGCCGCAGTGCCCAGAAAGACGCTGCTGCGGCCAATGTGCAGCACCGTCCGGGCGCTGCGCAGGGCGGCCTTCAGGTCGTGGGTCACCATGACGACGGCCATGCCCTCGCTCTTGTTCAGATAGGCCAGGGTCTTATAGAGGTCCTGGGCCGCGGCGGGATCCAGACCGGTGATGGGCTCGTCCAGAATCAGCAGGCGGCCGGCGGCGCACAGCGCCCGGGCCAGCAGCACCCGCTGCTGTTGCCCGCCGGAGAGATCCCGGTAGCACTGGTCCTTCAGCTCCAGGATGCCCAGCTTGCCCATGTTCATCAGGGCCTGGGACTTCTGGGCGGCGGTGTAGAAAAAGCGCATCCCCTTGCGGTTCAGGCAGCCGGAGAGCACCACCTCGGACACCGTGGCGGGAAAGTCCCTCTGGGCCCGGGTCTGCTGGGGGAGATACCCCACCGCGCCCTTTTCCAGCTCCGGCGCCCGCTGGATGCTGCCGGACTGGGGCGCCAGCAATCCCAGCAGCCCCCGCAGCAGGGTGGACTTGCCGGAGCCGTTGTCCCCCACGATACAGAGGTAATCGCCGCTGCGGATGGTCAGGTCCAGATGGGTCAGGACGCTCTGGCCCTCATAGCCCAGAGAGACGTCCCGGCAGACGATCAGCTCATTGGATTCCACAGGCTGCCTCCTTTCCCGCG
>JAUNGH010000200.1 GCA_030524605.1 Oscillospiraceae bacterium
GTTATGAAATCGAGAATTTTGGTGGCTGTCGTCGGCGTGCCGGTGCTGGTGTGGGCGGTCCTGTGGGCGCCCATGCTGGTGATGATGGCGGCGCTGGCCCTGCTGGCCGGTATCGGCGCGGGAGAGCTGATGAAGTGCGTCGGCGTGGGCAAAAAGAGCTTTTTGATAACCTGGACGGTCATCGCCGCGGTCTTTTCCGTGGAGTGGTATTACGACCGCCCGGAGCATGTTGCCGTCTGGTGGGTCATCTATGTGGTCGTCACCTTTATCTACGCCATCCTCAAGGCGGGAGAGGTGAAGTTCGCTCAGTGTATGGCGGGCGTCTTCGGCGCGGTGCTGATCCCGTACTCCTTCTCCGCCTTCCTGCGCATGGAGGCCGCCGGCATCCACCGGGCCTATCTGCTGCTGCCCTTTATTTTGAGCTTTGCCTGCGACACCTTCGCTTATTTTGCGGGCCTGACGCTGGGCAGGCACAAGCTGGCTCCCAAGGTCAGCCCTAAAAAGACCGTCGAGGGTTCCATCGGAGGCATCCTGGGCAACGTGGTGTGCGGCCTTCTGTTTGCCTTTGTCATGGACCGCTGGTTCGGCGGCAGCGTCGGCTATGGCCCCATGGTGCTTCTGGCCCTGCTGTGCGGCGTGGTGGCCCAGGTGGGCGATCTGAGCTTCTCACTGATCAAGCGGGAGTTCGGCATCAAGGATTACGGCCATCTGTTCCTGGAGCACGGCGGCGTGCTGGACCGCTTCGACAGCGTGCTGTTCGTGACGCCGGTTATTGAGATTATTTTAAGCTTTGCGATATAGGATGGGCCTATGACGAATACGATTTCTATACTTGGCTCCACCGGCTCCATCGGCCGCCAGACCCTGGACGTGGCGGAGCAGCTGGGACTGCGGGTGGCGGCCATGACCGCCAACTCCAGCGTGGAGCGCATGGAGGCCCAGGCGCGGCGGTTTCGCCCGCGCCTTGCCGTGCTGACCGACGAACCGGCGGCAAAGGACCTGGCGGTGCGCCTGGCGGACACGGACACGAAGGTGCTGGGGGGCTTTGCCGCCTTGGAGGAAGCCGCGACCCTGCCGGAGACCGGCACGGTGGTCACCGCCGTGGTGGGCATGGTGGGGCTGAAGCCTACGCTGGCGGCCATCCGGGCAAAAAAGCGCATCGCCCTGGCCAACAAGGAGACCCTGGTCTGCGCGGGGCAGCTTGTCATGGACGCGGCGGACCGCTACGGGGCGGAGATCGTGCCGGTGGACTCCGAGCACTCCGCCATCTTCCAGTGCGTTCAGGGCTGCGCGGACCGGCGGGAGATCAAGCGGCTGATCCTGACCTGCTCCGGCGGGCCGTTTTACGGAATGACCTACGATGAAGTGGGCAAAATGACAAAGGCGGACGCCCTGAAGCATCCCAACTGGAAGATGGGCCCTAAGATCACCGTGGACTGCGCCACGCTGATGAACAAGGGCCTGGAGGTCATCGAGGCCATGCGCCTGTACCGCCTGCCCCTGGAGCAGGTCAGCGTGGTCATCCACCGGCAGAGCATCGTCCACTCCCTGGTTGAGTATCGGGACGGCGCCGTACTGGCCCAGTTGGGCACGCCGGATATGCGCCTGCCCATCCGGTACGCCATGACGTATCCCAACCGGGGCGAGAATCCGGCGGAGCCGCTGGACCTGCTGTCCTGCCCGCCTCTGACCTTTGCCGCGCCGGACCGGGAATCATTCCCGTGCCTGCGCCTTGCCGAGAAGGCGGCCAACCAGGGCGGCACCGCCTGCGCCATTTTGAACGGTGCCAACGAGGAGGCCGTCCGCCTGTTTTTGGCGGACCGGATCGGCTTCCACGACATTCCACGGCTGGTGGAGAAGGCCGGAAGGGAAGTGCCGGTGGTGCAAAATCCGGATTTGGAGGAGATTTTAGCGGCGGACCGGGCGGCCCGGCGCGCCGTGCTTGGGAAATAATTTTCTTGGGAGCTATTGCATGAAACCAATTTTTATCCTGGCAGCCATTCTGATCTTCGGTGTGCTGATCGCCGTCCATGAGCTGGGCCACTTTGTGGCGGCGAAGCTCTGCGGCGTGCGGGTCAACGAGTTTTCCATCGGCATGGGCCCGCTGGTCTGGCAGAAACAGAGAGGGGAGACCCAGTACTCCCTGCGGGCGCTGCCTGTGGGCGGCTTCTGCGCCATGGAGGGCGAGGACGAGGACACGGGTGACGAGCGGTCCTTTGTCCGCCAGGGCTTCTGGAAGAAGCTGGTCATTCTGGCGGCGGGGTCCTTTATGAACTTCCTGACGGGCGTGGTGATCCTGCTGGTGCTGTATACCGGCGCGGCGGCCTTTTACACCGACCGGATCACCGGCTTTGCGCCGGGCTTCTCCCTGGAGGGCGAGGACGGCCTGATGGAGGGGGATATTTTCTATAAGATCGACGGCTACCGCACCTATCTGCGGGGCGACGCGTCGCTTTTTTTGAGCTACCACACCGGCGACACCATCGACCTGGTGGTCATCCGGGACGGGGAAAAGGTGGTTTTGAACGACTTCCCCATGACCCGGCAGACCTACACCGGCAATGACGGCGGGACGTACACGGGCTTTGGCCTGTACGTCGGCACCCATGTGGAGGAGGCGACGCTGGGGGTCAAGCTGAAATACACCTGGAACACGGCCAAGGACTTTGTGCAGCTGGTGTGGTTCAGCCTGGTGCAGCTGTTCACCGGCGGAGCGTCTGTGGAGGACCTCAGCGGGCCGGTTGGCATCGTGTCCACCATCACGGAGGTGGGTTCCGCAGCGGAGACCGCTAGGGACGCCTGGAGCCAGGTGTTCTACTTCGCGGCGCTGCTGGCGGTGAACCTGTCCGTCATGAATATGCTGCCCATCCCGGCCCTGGATGGCGGGCGCATCTTCTTCCTGGCGGTGGATGCCGTGTCCCTGTTGCTGTTCCGCCGGAAGGTGCCGGAGAAGTATCAGGCCGCCGTCAATACGGCGGGCTTCGTGGTGCTGATGGGCTTCATGCTGCTGGTGACCTTCCATGATGTATTCAAGCTGTTCCAATAGGGGGGAAACAAAAGATGACAAAGCAACTTTTCGTGGGCAGCGTACCCGTGGGCGGCGGCGCCCCGGTGTCCATCCAGTCCATGTGCAATACGAAGACCGACGACGTACACGCCACCGTGGCCCAGATCCATGCGCTGGAGGCCGCCGGATGCGAGATCATCCGGGTGGCTATCCCCGATCAGGCGGCGGCGGAGGCCGTTGACAAGATCAAGGAGCAGATCAGCATCCCCCTGATCGCCGACATCCACTTCAACTATAAGTTCGCCCTGGCGTGCGCGGAGCGCGGCATCGACGCCATCCGCATCAATCCCGGCAACATCGGCGGGGAGGACCGGGTCAAGGCCGTGGCGGACATGTGCCGCCGGAAGGGCATTCCCATCCGCGTCGGCGTCAACGGCGGTTCCCTGGAAAAGGAGCTGCGGGCGAAGTACGGCGGCGTCACCGCCGAGGCCCTGGTGGAGAGCGCCATGGGCCACGTACATCTGCTGAACAAATTCGATTTTGACGACATCTGCATCTCCGTGAAGTGCTCCGACGTGCCGCTGACCATGGCGGCTTACCGCTTACTGAGCGAGCGGACGGACTACCCCCTGCATCTGGGCGTCACCGAGGCGGGCACGCCCTCCATGGGCATGGTGAAGTCCGCCATGGGCATCGGCGGCCTGCTGTGCTTGGGGATCGGCGACACCATCCGGGTGACGCTGACCGCCGACCCGGTGGAGGAGATCTATGCCGCCCACAAGATTTTAAAAGCCGCCGGACTGCGGAAGGAGGGCGTGAATCTCATCGCCTGCCCCACCTGCGGCCGCACCCGCATCGACCTGATTCCCATGGCGGAGGAGGTGGAGCGGCGGCTGGCGAACTGCCAAAAGAACATTACCGTGGCGGTGATGGGCTGCGCCGTCAACGGCCCCGGCGAGGCTGCCGCCGCCGACATCGGCATTGCGGGAGGCAACGGCGAAGGGCTTCTGTTCCGTAAGGGGGAAATCCTTTACAAAGTCCCACAGGAACGGCTTGTGGACGCGCTGATGGCGGAGATCGAGAAACTTTAAGAATTGACAATGGACAATTGACAA
>JAUNGH010000201.1 GCA_030524605.1 Oscillospiraceae bacterium
TCTGCATCTCCGCGTTCATCTATCCCATCTCCGGCCACTGGATCTGGGGCGGCGGGTGGCTTGCCCAGATGGGCTTCCACGATTTCGCCGGCTCCACCGCCGTGCACATGGTGGGCGGCATCTGCGCCTGCATCGGCGCCGCCATCCTGGGCCCCCGCATCGGCAAGTACGATAAGGACGGCAAGCCCCGGGCCATCCTGGGCCACAACCTGTCCCTGGGCGCGCTGGGCGTGTTCATCCTGTGGTTCTGCTGGTTCGGCTTCAACGGCGCTTCCACCGTCAGCATGACGGGCGACGACACCATGGTCTCCGCCGGTCTCATCTTCGTCAACACCAACATGGCCGCCGCCGTTGCCAGCTGCGTCACCATGGTCTACACCTGGCTCCGCTATAAGAAGCCTGACGTGGGCATGACCCTCAACGCCGCTCTGGCAGGCCTGGTGGCCATCACCGCCGGCTGCGACGCCGTGTCCGTCGCCGGCTCCGCCGTCATCGGCATCGTGGCGGGACTGCTGCTGCCCATCTCCGTGAACTTCTTCGACTCCGTGCTGAAGATCGACGACCCTGTGGGTGCCATCTCCGTCCACGGTGTCTGCGGCGCCGTGGGCACCATCCTCACCGGCCTGTTTTCCACCTCCGAGGGCCTGTTCTACGGCTACGGCGCACACTTCTTCCTGATCCAGTGCGCCGGCGTCCTGGCCACCGCCGTCTGGGCCGCTGTCATGATCACCATCGTCTTCCAGATCCTGAAGCACACCATCGGCCTGCGGGTCTCCGCTGAGGAGGAGCTGAAGGGCCTGGACATCACCGAGCACGGCCTGCCCTCCGCTTACGGCGGCTTCGCCTTCGTCTACGACGACACCCCCGACGGCCTGGAGACCCCCGCAGGCGCCGTCCCCGTCAAGGAGGCCGTCCCCGTGGAGGTCGCCCCCTCCGTGATCGAACCTGCCTCCGTGGGCGGCGTGAAGATGACCAAGATCGACATCCTCTGCAAGATGGAGCGGTTCGACGCATTGAAGCGGGCCATGTTCGACATCGGCATCACCGGCATGACTGCCGTCAACGTCATGGGCTGCGGCGAGCAGCGGGGCAAGACCGAGGGCTACTTCCGCGGCGCCAAGGTGGAGGCCACCATGCTGCCCAGCATCCAGGTCTCCATCGTGGTCAGCAAGGTCCCCGTCTCCACGGTGGTGAACACCGCCCGGAAGGTGCTGTACACCGGCGCCATCGGCGACGGCAAGATCTTCGTCTACAATGTGGAAAACGTCATCAAGGTCCGCACCGGCGAGCAGGGTTACGACGCCCTGCAGGACGAAGCCATCTGAAATACATCTCTCTGCCAACACACTCTACTCCCTTCATAGAGCGCGGAGCCGCACAAGCGGCTCCGCGCTCCATTTAGCATAATTCTTCCCCCTTCTGGAAAAACTGACCGCAGAAAACATCCGGGAGGTATCTCTATGGACTATCTCAACGCGTTTCTCTGCGGCGGCATCCTCTGCGCCGTCGGGCAGATTCTCATTGACAAGACCCAGCTGACCCCCGCCCGCATCCTGACGGGCTATGTGGTGGCAGGCGTGCTCCTCAGCGCCCTGGGGCTGTACCAGCCGCTGGCGGACTGGGGCGGCGCGGGGGCCACGGTCCCCCTGACAGGCTTCGGCCACGCCCTGGCCAAGGGCGTGAAAAAGGCCGTGGGAGAGCAGGGCTGGCTGGGCGTGTTCACCGGCGGACTGTCGGCCACCGCGGGCGGCATCGCGGCGGCGGTGGTGTTCGGCGTCATCATGGCCCTGATCTTCAAGCCCGGCGACAAGCGGTAAAGCAAAACGCGGACGGCTTCGTCCGCGTTTTTGTTTTGCCCGTGGAAACGGGCGTCTGCATTTTGTCTCTCTTTTGTCATTATTTTGTTGTTCTTTTCCGAAGGCGGCGCGGTATACTAGATCCACCAGAAAATTCGACAGAAAGGACTGCCCCTCCATGCGCCGACTCACCTGCTTTTTGTTCGCCCTGCTGCTGTTGCTCTCTCTGACCGCCTGCGGACACGCTCCTTCCGGCGATCCGCCCCAGTCCCCCGCCGGCCAGACGGATCCGGAAGCGCCGGAGATCCCTGAGGAACCGGAGCCTGAGCCGGAACCCTACATGATCTCCGACCCCACCGTAATGCCGGAGGGCGGCGTCCGGGACGGCGTGACCTACGCGGCCTGGGACGGCGTGGTGGAGCACCTGTTCTTCCACCCGGTCATCGCCTATCCCGAGCTGGCCTTCGACGGTGACGCGCAGGCCAACGGCCTGGACGACTATATGGTGACGGTGGGCGAGTACAATCAGATCCTCCAGAGCGTCTATGACAGGGGCTACATCCTGGTAGACATCAACGACGTGTGGAGGGAGGCCGGCGGCGAGGACGGCCAGCCCAAAATGGTCCGCAACACCCTGTATCTGCCGGAGGGCAAAAAGCCCCTGATCCTCTCCTTCGACGACACCAACTACTATCCCTACATGCTGACCAACGGCTTCACCTATAAGCTCATCATCGGCGACGACGGCAAGATCTGGTCCTGGGGAAAGGACCCGGCGGGCAACGAGGTCACCAGCCGGGACCTGGACGCCATCCCCATTTTGGATAAATTCGTGGAGGAACACCCCGACTTCTCCCCCTTCGGCGCCAAGGGCTGCCTGAGCCTGACGGGCTATGAGGGCATCCTGGGCTACCGCACCCAGACCACCACGGAGGGCTGGACGGCGGAGCAGGAGGCCGTCCGCCAACAGGAGATCGAGGCGGTGAAGCCCATCATCGCGGAGCTGAAGCGCACCGGCTGGACCTTCGGCAGCCACACCTGGGGCCACATCCGCCTGGGCAGCAAGTCCCTGGAGGAGATCCAGGCCGACACCCAGCGCTGGGCCGGCGAGGTCGGCAGCCTGGTGGGGCCCACCGCCATCCTCTTCTATCCCCACGGCGAGCGGCCCGACGGCGGCGACTGGCAACAGACCGGCCCCGTCTTCCGGTATCTCCAGAGCCAGGGCTTCCGGGTGTTCTGCTCCGTGGGCATTGAGAGCTTCAGCTATATCAAAAAGGACATCTGCGCCGTCATCTGCGACCGTCTCCATCCCGACGGCACCACCCTGCGCTACTCCCGCCAGCGGTACTTGCAATTTTACGACGCAAAGGATATCATGGACGTAGAGGTCCGCCCCCAGCGGGAGATCAAATGGGACTGAGCCAAGGAGGAATGATCGTGTCCGGCGAAGCCGGACACGATTCCAATTCTTTCCGCCTGCGGCAAAACGTCAAAACTCCCGCCCCCCAATTCTACAGCGAGGTGCTGCAATGGATATGAAAGTCTTGAAGAAAGCTGCCGCGGATATGCTGGACCGGGCCTATTGCCCCTACTCCCGCTTCCCCGTGGGCGCCGCCCTGGAGTGCGCCGACGGCACGGTGTTCACCGGCTGCAATGTGGAGAACGCCGCCTATCCGGCGGGCATCTGCGCCGAGCGAAACGCCATCGCCCACGCCGTCAGCCAGGGGCACACCGATTTCACCCGCATCGTCATCGCCGGGCGGGGCAGGGACTTCTGCACCCCCTGCGGCATCTGCCGCCAGGTGATGCGGGAATTCGCCCCGGAGCTGGAGATCGTCTGCCTCAACGGCGCGGGGGAGGCCAGGACCTTCACCCTGCCGGAGCTGCTGCCCCACAGCTTTGGGCCAAGCCATTTACATCATGAAGCTGAGTAACGAAGAAGTCGCGGCCCGTCTGGCCGCCGCCCCAGACCATGACGTGTGCGTCCTGCGCATCGAGGACGGGGACTTCGGCTGCGAGGAGCCCAAGGACCCGCCCCTGCTGTGGCTGCTGGTTCAGACCGCCGATGGGGCCCGGCGCTCCCGGGAACTGCCGGAGCCCCGGGTGGAGGCCCTGGGTCTGACGGAGGGCTGCACCTGCCGCCTGGAGGATCTCCATGCCTGATACCATGAAGCTCTGGGTGCTGGCGGACAACAACACCCTCATTGACCGCTATTTTCTGGGGGAACCCGCCGTCAGCTACTACATCGAGCTGGACGGCCTGCGCATCCTGTTCGACA
>JAUNGH010000202.1 GCA_030524605.1 Oscillospiraceae bacterium
GAACCCGCCGCCGAGGTTGAATGAAAACGGCATAGGCTGCTCCTTTCTGTCTCTTTTTACGATACATTCATGATACAGGAAAAGTGTGAATAAATCAACCTTGCCCGCTGATCCCGCTGTTTATTCGGAAAGGGTGCGCTGTGGCGTCGGCAACTGTGTGCGGGCGGGGGTCTACCCGCGGTTCTGGGGGGGGGGTGCATCCCCCGCCGCAGAACGGCGCGCAATCCTTCCCGCCCGGCAGGGCGGATAAACAGCCTTTATTTACTGACGCACAGCTTGTCGTCCTCCACGGTGAGCTTCGCGGTGTCGCCCTCTTTCAGGGTGCCGTCCAGCATCCGCTCGGCCACGGCATCCTCCACCTTGCTCTGGATGGCCCTGCGCAGAGGCCGCGCGCCGTACTTGGGATCAAAGCCCTCCTTGGCAAGCTCCGCCACCGCCTCGTCGCTGGCGTCCAGGTGGATCCCCATGGTCTCCATCCGGGCGGAAACGGTTTTCAGCATCCGGCGGGCCACCTCCCGGATGTCGTCCTGGGTCAGGGAACGGAACACGATGATGTCGTCGATCCGGTTCAGGAACTCGGGCCGGAAGGTCTGGCGCAGCTCCGCCATGACGGCGTCCCTGGCCTGTGTGAAGGCCCTCTCGGCGTCCGGATCGTGGCGCTTCTCGTCCGCGTCGAAGCCCAGCTTCGCCCCTGCGGCGGTCAGGCTCTTGGCGCCGATGTTGCTGGTCATGACGATGACCGTGTTCTTGAAGTCCACGGTGCGGCCCTGGGAGTCGGTGATGCGGCCGTCGTCCAGGATCTGGAGCAGCACGTTCCACACGTCCTCGTGGGCCTTCTCGATCTCGTCGAACAGCACCACGGAGTAGGGCTTGCGGCGGACCTTCTCAGTCAGCTGGCCGCCCTCGTCATGGCCCACATAGCCCGGCGGGGAGCCGATCAGGCGGGACACCGTATGCCGCTCCATATACTCGGACATGTCGATGCGGACCATGGCGCTCTCGTCGCCGAACATGGCCTCCGCCAGGGATTTGCACAGCTCGGTCTTGCCAACGCCCGTGGGGCCCAGGAACAGGAAGGAACCGATGGGCCGCTTGGGGTCCTTCAATCCCACACGGCCCCGGCGGATGGCCCGGGCCACGGCCTTCACGGCCTCGTCCTGGCCCACCACCCGCTCATGCAGGATGTCCTCCATGTGCAGCAGGCGGCTGCCCTCGTCTTCCGTCAGGCGGGTGACGGGGATGCCCGTCCAGCCGGACACCACGGCGGCGATGTCCTCGGCATTCACGGGCCGGTGTTTCTGCGTGGTCTTGCGGCGCTTGTCCCGCTCGATCTCCACCTGGTCCTGATAGTTCTTCTCAATGTCCCGCAGCTGGGCGGCGGTCTCGTAGTCCTGCTTGGCGATGGCGGCTTCCTTATCCTTGGACAAGGCGGCGATCTTCTCCTCCAGGCTCTTCAGCTCCGGGGAGATCTCCTCCGTCTCCATGCGGACGCGGGACGCGGCCTCGTCCATCAGGTCGATGGCCTTGTCGGGCAGGAAGCGGTCGTTGATATACCGGGCGGACAGGCTGACGGCGGCCTCCAGGGCCTCGTCGGTGATTTCCAGGTTGTGGTGCTGCTCGTACTTGTCCCGCAGGCCCTTCAGAATCTCCAGGCTGGCCTCCTGGCTGGGCTCGCCCACCTGCACCGGCTGGAAGCGGCGCTCCAGGGCGGCGTCCTTTTCGATATACTTGCGGTACTCGTTCAGCGTCGTGGCGCCGATGACCCGGATCTCGCCCCGGCCCAGGGCGGGCTTGATGATGTTGGCCGCGTCCACGGCGCCCTCGGCGGAGCCGGCGCCCACGATGGTGTGCAGCTCGTCGATGAAAAGGATCACGTCGCCGGATTTCCTGACCTCCTCCAGGGCCTTCTTGATGCGCTCCTCAAACTCGCCCCGGTACTTGGTGCCCGCCACCATGCCGGAGAGGTCCAGGGACAGGATCTTCTTGTCCAGCAGGTCGTCTGGCACGTCGCCCAGGACGATCTTCCGGGCCAGGCCCTCGGCGATGGCGGTCTTGCCCACGCCGGGCTCTCCAATGAGGCAGGGGTTGTTCTTGGTGCGGCGGGACAGGATCTGGATGACCCGCTGGATCTCGTCGTCCCGGCCGATGACCGGGTCCAGCTTGCCCGCCCGGGCGTCGGCGGTCAAGTCCCGGGTGAACTCCCGCAGGGTCTTGTTCTTGCCGCTCTCCTCCCGGGACGCCGCGGCAGCCTTGGCTTGGCTGGCCTTGCCCCGGGGCGTGTCGTTCAGCTTCTGCATCAGGGCGGTGTACAGGTGCCGGGCGTCCACCCCGGCGGCGCGCAGGATGCGGACGGCCATGTTGTTGCCCTCCCGCAGAAGGCCCGCCAGCAGGTGCTCGGTGCCCACGTAGTTGTAGCCGCCCCGGCTGGCGTCTTCCACGGCGATCTCCACCACCCGCTTGGCCCGGGGTGTCAGGCCCTGGGCGGGGTTGCTGCCGGGCAGGCCCGCGCCCACGCTCTTTTTGATGATCTCCACGATCATGTCGTCGGTAAGGCCCGCCTCGGTCAAAACCTCGTGGGCCAGGCCCTCGTCCTCCCGGATCAGGCCCAGCAGCAGGTGCTCGGTGCCCACGTACCCGTGGCCCAGCTCCCCCGCCGCCTCCTGGGAAAGCCGCAGGGCCTCCTCGGCCCTGGGCGTGAATTTGTTTTCATTCATGTTCATTTACCTCCCTTTGGGGACATCCTTATTTACTTGCTCTCCTTGTGGCGGGCCTCCAGCTCCCGGATCTGGTCCCGCAGCTCCGCCGCCCGCTCGAAGTTCTCCTGGTGGACGGCTTTCTTCATTTCCATCCGCAGGGCGTTCATCTGGCGCATATAGGCGAAGCGGCCCTGCTCCTCCTTGTTCACCAGATCGTCCTGCTTCTGCTGGGCCTGCTCCTGCTGCTGTGCCGGGGCCGCACTCAGGGCGGGCATGTCGGCAAAGAAGTCGTCGAAGGGGTTCTCCAGCATCCGGTCCATCCGGCCCAGCAGGAAGGGCTGCGGGGAGAAGAAATCGTCAAAGAAGCTGCTGCCGAAAAAGCTCTGCATCATCCGCTGGCTGTGGGCGGCGATCTTCTGGGAATAGCCCAGCTTCTCGGCGCACTCGCTGCAAAGGTGCTTCTCGGTGACGCGCCCGTTGATGTTGCTCTGATAGACAAAGGTAACTTCATTCTTACCGCAATTCTCGCATTTCATAATCGATTCCTCCTAATTACTATATATTATAATCATTTTATTGCCTTTTTTGCAGATACCCCGTCTACACCTGCAGAATGAGTACCTGCTTCATGATATCCGCCCGGACGGCATCGCGGTTCTCCCGGGGCACGTTTCCCAGGGCCTTGTCGCCCACGGCGGCCAGCAGCGCCTGGCCGATGTCCTCCTCCAGCGCCCCGGACTGCACCAGGTTGCTGAGGATGGCCCGGGCCGACGGCAGATCCACCCGGCCGCCCAGAGAGTTGATGACGTGCATCATCAGCGTCTGCCGGTCCACCCGGACCCGGGTGATGCGGATGTATCCGTTGCCGCCACGGCGGCTCTCCACGATGTAGCCCCGCTCCGGGGAAAAGCGGGTGGACATCACATAGTTGATCTGGCTGGGCACGCAGTTGAAGCGCTGGGCCAGATCGCTGCGCTGGACCTCCAGCACACCGTTTTCCGCCTCGTCCAGGCTGTCCTGAAGGAAGCTGGCGATCAGATCCGAAATACCCACTTGACGACCATCCCTTTCTTTGAAAATCAATTTGACTTTGACTTTCTTTGATCTTCTTTCTGATTGTTAGTATAGCACTTCCCGCACAAATGTCAATAGCTGATTTTTGACTTTCTTTGACCAATTTGCAAACAAATTGTTAACGGTTAGTCTAGACAAACCTCTTTTTCCCGTTATTTTGCAAATTTTTTTCGAAAATTCCTGTTATTATTTTAACGGAGCTCTTGCTTTTTTGAAATTGTATGCTACAATGAGAGTACAATTCTAATGGAGGTGCTTCCCATGGCCTATAAGATCACTTCTGCCTGTGT
>JAUNGH010000203.1 GCA_030524605.1 Oscillospiraceae bacterium
CCCTGCATTCCCCGGCAGAATGTACGTTGTGGATGCTTGCCGGAGAAATTGCGCGGGGGAGATTAGCCGTGGGCGTAGCCCATCTCCTCGTAGTAAGCGGCGGCGCCGGGATGCAGGGCCACGCCGGTGAGGGTCATGGTGCCGGCGGTCTCGGGATCAAAGTAGCTCATGGCAGCCACGGCGGAGGCCAGGTCTTCCTTGTTCTCGCAGATGGCCTTGGCCATGTGGTAGGCCACGGCGTAGTCCAGGCTGGTGGGCACCAGGACCACCTGCTGGGAGCCGACGGTCTGGATGTCGGTGTCCTGACCGTTCCAGGTGCCGGCCTCGACGGTCACATAGTCATAGCCCATCTCAACGAGGGTGGCCAGGGTGCTGTCGGCCATCTGCACGGCGTACATGTCGTGGGTCAGGCACAGCTCGGAGGTGTTGGCCTGGCCGGCGCCGATGTGGTCGATGGTCATGTCATACAGGTCGTCCTGCAGGCCGCTCTTGATGGCGTCGCCGCCGGTCTTTTCAACCACGCCGCCCCAGGACACGATGTCGTCCAGGGTCACGCCCAGGGCCTCGAAGACCTTCTCGGCGGCCAGCTCGCCAAAGGTGCCGTTGGTCTTGATGACGATCTTGACGGGGTATTTCTGCTCCACCAGTTCCTCAACAGTGGTGATACCGGTGGCGTCCACGAACTTCTGGGTGAACATGACGTTGATGAAGTCATGGCCCAGGCCGCCGGCGATGGCGGCGATCTCGGTGGTGGGGGCGTTGCCCAGGATGCCCTCCTCATAACTCCACTTTGCGGGGGCGGAGTTGGACATTACGATGTCGCACTGCGCGCCGCCGTTGACGATGATGGGGGCGCCCACGCCGCCGGGGGAGGTGGTGGTGATGCTGATGTTGGCGCTGGGGATCTCCTTCACGATGGCGGTCTGGATGGCGGCCGCGTAGTTATAGGCGGCGGTGCCGACCTCCTGGGCTGCGAAGGTCAGGTCCACGCTGCCGGAGATCTCGGTGCTCTGCTCACCGGCAGGCTCCTGGGTCTCCGTGCCGCTGGAGGCGGGGGCGGGGTCCTCGGTCTTGCCGCCGCCGCAGGCGACGAGGGACAGGGACATGACAAGGGCAAGAATCAATGCAAATACTTTTTTCATGTTGCTTCTTCCTTTCAAAATATGTGGGTGTTTATTTCTCTCCGGCTGCCGGGCCGGATCAAGACGGGATGGATGGCGCTCACTGCTCGGCCTTGGCGTTTGCCATGCGGATGCCGTAGTCCATGGCGTTGACCAGGCTCAGCTCGTTGGCGTGGCCGTCGCCGGCGTGGCCGAAGCCGGTGCCGTGGTCCACGGAGGCGCGGATGATGGGCAGGCCCAGCGTCACGTTGACGCCCGCCACTGCGTCCCAGTGGCCCTCGGCCTTGTTGTACACAAAGCCCTCGACCTTCAGGGGGATGTGGCCCTGGTCATGGTACATGACGACCACAATGTCGTACCAGCCGCCCAGCGCTTTGGAGAACACGGTGTCCGGCGGGGTGGGCTTCTTTTCGGGGATGATGATGCCCTCGGCCATGGCGGCGTCGATGGCGGGCTGGATCTCCTCGATCTCCTCGGTGCCGAACATGCCGTTCTCGCCGCAGTGGGGGTTCAGGCCGGCCACGGCGATCTTGGGCTCCTTGATGCCGATGGCCTTGCAGCCGGCGTTGGCGATGCGGATGACGTCCAGCACCCGGTCCTTCTTCACCCGGTCGCAGGCCTCCCGCAGGGAGACGTGGGTGGACACATGCACCACCCGCAGCTCCTCGTGGGCCAGCATCATGGTGTACTTGCTGGTGTGCGTGTAGTCGGCGTAGATCTCGGTGTGGCCGCTGTAGTGGTGGTCGGCCATGTTGATGGCCTCCTTGCTCAGGGCGTTGGTGATGGTGGCGTCCACCTCGCCGGCCATAGCCAGTTCGATGACCTTCTTCACATACTGGAAGGCCGCCTCGCCGCCCAGGGCGGTGGCGCCCAGGCCGAAGGGCTTGGGATTCTCAGGGTCGCCGGGGATGTCCTCGGCCTTGATCAGCCCCATGTCATACACGTCGATGACGCCGTATTCATAGTTGGCCTCGCTGACGGCGTGGATGGCCCGGATCTTCATGTCGATGCCGGAGACCTTCCTGGCGGCCTTGGCGGCATACTCCATGCTGGAGACGTCGCCGATCACCACCGGACGGCAGCGGTCATAGATGCTTTTGTCCGCCAGTGCCTTCACCGTGATTTCCGGCCCATTGCCGAAGGGGTCGCCCATGGTGATGCCGAGAATGGGTTTGTTCATATGTACTCCTCCTAAAAAGTTTTCAATGACAGCCTGTGCTCAGCAGAGGCCCTTTTCCGCGTTTTCCTTCAAAACCGCCTTCAGCTCTTCAACGCCCTCGTCGCACAGATAGTTGAAGGGCCTGCGGCAGTCGCCGACCGGATACCCCAGCAGGTTGACGGCCTTTTTGATGATGGTGTTGGGGTTGCCGAATTTGAACACCCGCTGGATGGAGGTGATGGCGTCCTGGGCCTCCTGGGCCTTCTCCAGGTCGCCTGCCACGAAGCAGTCGTAGATGGAGGCGATGGTCCTGGGATACAGGTTGGCCCGGCCGGCCACGCCGCCGGCGCCGCCCTCCTTCAGGCAGGTCAGGATGGAGCCGTCGTTGCCCGCCAGCACGGCGAATTCCTTGCCGATGTCCCGGGTCTCCCGGATGTAGGCCTTCAGGTTCTCGATGTCGCCGCTGGAGTCCTTGGCGCCCATGATGACGTCCACATCCCTGGCCAGCTTCGCCACGGTCTCGGGCAGCAGCCTGTTGCCGGTGCGGGCGGGGATGTTGTAGAGCACGATGGGGATGTTCACGTGCTTGGCCACCTCGACATAGTGGTCATACAGCTCCTTCTGGCTGGCCAGGGCGAAGCTGGGGGTGATGATGGACAGCACGTCGGCGCCCATCTCCTCGGCCCGCTTGCTCATGTAGATGGTGTCCCGGGTGGAGATGCAGCCGGTGCCGGCGTACACGGGGATGCGGCCCTTCACCTGGTCGATGGTGGCCTCCAGGACCTCCTCCTTCTCCTTCAGGCTGAGGATGTAGCCCTCGCCATTGGTGCCGAAGGGGAAGATGCCGTGGACGCCGCCGGCGATCTGCCGCTCGATCTGGTTGCGGAGCTCAGGGATGTTGACGCTCTCATCCTCGGGGTTCATGGGGGTGACGACGGGGGGGATGATGCCCTTGATCGCAACGTTTTTCATGTTCGCTCTCTCCTTATCAAAATTCTGGTTTGTTACAGAACTTCCTGATAAATGTTCCGGGCGTCGTCAGGGGTGACCTCCCGCATGTTGTTCACCAGCAGGCGGGTGACCTCCATGCCGGAGGCGACCAGGGATTCCAGGTCCTCCTTGGGCACGCCGAACTCGGTCAGGCTGGTGGGGATGTCCAGGTGCTTCACGATGCCCTCCAGCCGGGTGATGACGGCGGCGCTCTTCTCCTCCACGGTCTCGGCGCCGCCGCGGATGCAGCGGTCATAGGCCTGGGCCAGGCGCTCCCGGCAGGCGGGCTCGTTGAAGCGCATGACGGGGGCCAGCAGAATGGCGTTGGACACGCCGTGGGCGATGTGGTACTTGCCGCCCAGGGGATAGCTCAGGGCGTGGACGGCGGTGGTGCCGGAGGCGGTGATGGCCACGCCGGCGTAGAAGCTGGCGATCTGCATCTTGTTCTTGGCCTCCATGGCCTCCGGGTCGTCGCAGGCCAGCTCGATGTTGTTCAGGATCATGTCCAGGGCCTGCATGGCGAAGATGTCGCTGAAGGGGTTGGCCTTGTTGCTGGTCCAGCACTCGATGGCGTGGGCCAGGGCGTCCACGCCGGTGGCGGCGGCGATCTTCCGGGGCAGCTTCTTGATCATCACCGCGTCCAGGATCACGTAATCGGCGATCATGTTGGTGTTGACGATGCCCACCTTCAGCTGCTTCTCCGGCACGGCCACGATGGCGTTGGGGGTGGCCTCGGAGCCGGTGCCGGCGGTGGTGGGGATCATCAGGGTGGGGATGCACTTCTT
>JAUNGH010000204.1 GCA_030524605.1 Oscillospiraceae bacterium
TGGCAGCGGGTGAAGGATTCGAACCCTCACATACAGAGTCAGAGTCTGCTGTGCTACCTTTACACAAACCCGCTATATCTGTCCGCCGCAGCGAACAGATATTATTATACTGAAAAGAGGATTTTTGTCAAGAGGATTTTTCAAATTATTTCCCATTTTTTCAGGGGTCCTTCCGCCCGCCGAACAGGCCCTTCAAAAATCCGCCCTTTTCCTTGTCCGGGCCCTTGGCCTTCTCCTTGCCCGCTTCCTTTTCCAGACGCTCCACGGCTTCCGCCGCGTCCTCGTAGTCCTGGGCCGCTGCGGCGCGGTACAGCTCCAGCGCCTTTGCCGCGCTGCGCTCCACGCCCTTACCGTTTTCATAGCACCAGGCCAGGTTGTACTGGGCGCGGGGATGCTCCTGCTCCACGGCCCTGCGGTACCAGGCCACCGCCTCCTTCCAGCTCTGCTCCACACCGACGCCGGTCTCATACAGATAGCCCAGATTGCAGGCGCCCACCCGGTCGCCCTGCTCCGCCGCCTTGCGGTACAGCCGGGCGGCCTTGACGGTGTCTTTCGCAACGCCCCGGCCAAACTCGCAGCACACGCCGAAGTTGCACAGCGCCCGGCTATAGCCCTGGTCCGCCGCCGCCTGATACCATCTGGCGGCCTCCTCCCAGCTCTGCTCCACGCCACGGCCGGTCTCGTACATATAGCCCAGATTGCACTGGCCCGCCGCGTCGCCCTGCTCCGCCGCCTTGCGGTACAGTTCGGCGGCCTTGGCCAGATCGGTCTCCACGCCCTCGCCGTGCTCATAGCACACGCCCAGGTTGCACTGGGCGGCGGCATAGCCGGTATCGGCGGCCTTCTGATACCACCTGACCGCCGCAGCCCAGTCCTGGGCCACGCCCCGGCCACGCTTGCAGCAAACACCCATGCAGAACATGCCCCGGGGGTCATCCTGCTCAGCGGCTTTGCCGTACCAGTGGGCGGCCCGCTTCAGGTTCAGCTCCACGCCCTTGCCGTACTCATAGCACCAGGCCAGATTGCACTGAGCGCGGGGCATGCCCCGCTGGGCAGCGGCACTGTACCACTTCACCGCCTCCTCCCAGCTCTGCTCTACGCCACGGCCGATCTCATAGAGGTAGCCCAGGTTGCACTGGCCCGGCACGTTGCCCGCCTCAGCGGCGCGGCGGTACAGCTCCGCCGCCTTGGCAAAGTCCTGAGGCACGCCCTCGCCCCGCTCGTAGCACACGCCCAGGTCGCACATGGCGGGGGCGGAGCCGGCATCTACAGCCTTCTGATACCAGCGGCAGGCCTCCTCCGCATTCTGCTCCACGCCGAGACCGTAATCATAGGCCCGGGCCACGCTGAACAGGCCCCGCTCATTCCCCTGGTCCGCCGCCTTGCGGTACCAGGCAAAGGCCTCTGCCAGATCCTTCTCCACGCCTTTGCCATGCTCATAGCACCAGGCCAGGTTGCACTGGCCCCGGGGCAGGCCCAGGTCGGCGGCCTTGCGGTACCACGCCGTGGCCTGCTCCCAGCTCTGCTCCACACCCTCGCCGGTCTCGTACAGATAACCCAGGCAGCAGGCGCCGTCCTCGTCGCCCTGCTCGGCGGCTTTGCGGTACCAGGCCGCCGCCTCCGCCTTGTTCACCGGGACGCCCCGGCCCCGCTCGCAGCAAAAGCCCATGCACAGCTGGCCCCGGGGATACTCCTGGTCCGCGGCGGCCTGATACAGCCGGACGGCCTCGCCGTAGTCCTGCTCCACACCCTTGGCGTGCTCATAGCACCAGGCCAGATTGCACTGGGCGCGGGGATAGCCCTGATCGGCGGCGGCGCGGTACCACTTCACCGCCTCCTCCCAGCTCTGCTCCACACCCCGGCCCGCCTCATAGCAGAAGCCCAGGCAGCACTGCCCCGGCGCGTGGTCCTGGTCGGCGGCGGCGCGATACCATTTCACCGCCTGCTCCAGATCCTCCTGAATGCCGGTGCCGAATTCCAGGCAGCGGCCCAGCTCCGTCTGCGCGGCGGGATATCCCAGCCATGCGGCGGACTGGTACCACTTGACGGACTCGGCATCGTTCTGTTCCACGCCCGCGCCCCGGCGGTACGTCTCGCCCAGCAGAAACTGGGCCCGGGGGAAGCCGTGCTCCGCACCCTTCTGGAAACACTCCAGGGCCTTGGCCTCGTCCTTTTCCACACCGATGCCGTATGTATAGCAATAGCCCAGGTTCGTCAGGGCCGGCATATACTCCCGGGCAGCCGCCTGAGCGTACAGCAGCACCGCCTGCTTGGGGTCCGCCTCCACGCCGACGCCGGCCTCCAGGCACCAGCCCAGGTTGGTCAGGCCCAGCGGGTCGTTCATGGCCGCCGCCCGCTGGTAGCAGGCCAGGGCATCGGTCTGCCGCTTCTCGTCCACGGCGTGGTTGCCCAGGGTCACCCAGTCGCCTGCAGTCAGCTCCTCCTCATCCAGCGCGTGGAAAAAGGTGCCGCCGCAGCGGGGGCAGACATCCGGCTCCTCCTCGGCCACAAAACCGCAGTCCGGATTTTCACAGCGATAGTAATCCATATCCATCTCTCCTGTCTCATGCGTCCGGGCCGTCCTCCCCAAAGGGGGCGGCGGCGCCGTCGTAAAAGTCTAAAAAGGAATGGGCCCGCCCACGGTACTTGAAGCCGGGAAAGGTGTCCAGCTGGACGCCGTGGATGGCCCGGAATATACTCTTTTCAATATTGGGATTGGTGCGCTTCAACTGCCGCAGCAGGACCTTCATCTCCTGCCGCTTGCTCTCTCCCACCCCGTCGCCGGAGGCGTCCCGGGCCTCCGTGAAGCGGCAGGCGCACTGGAGGAACCGCAGGTGGTTGTAATTCTTCCAGGCAATGACAGCGTCCTCGTGGACACAGTAGAGGGGGCGGATCAGCTCCATGCCGGGAAAATTTTTGCTGTGGAGCTTGGGCGGCATGGCCTGAAGCTGGGCGCCGTAGAAAAGACCCAGCAGCGTGGTCTCCACCACGTCGGAGAAGTGGTGGCCCAGGGCGATCTTATTGCAGCCCAGCTCCCGGGCCTTGGCATAAAGACAACCCCGGCGCATTCGGGCGCATAAGTAGCAGGGGTTTTTGTCCACCTGGGTAGTGACATCGAAGATATCGCTTTCAAAAATGGTGACGGGAATGCCCAGCAGGGCGGCATTCTCCTCGATCAGCCGCCGGTTGGCCGGGTTGTAGCCGGGATCCATCACCAGAAAGGTCAGTTCAAAGGGCTGGTCCGTGTGCTTTTGCAGCTCCTGCATCAGCTTGGCCAGCACCATGGAGTCCTTGCCGCCGGAGATGCACACGGCGATATGGTCCCCCGGGGACACCAGCTCATACCGCTTGACGGCGGCGATGAAGGGGTTCCACAGGGTCTTGCGGTAGGTTTTGATGAGACTGCGCTCCGCAGTCTCCCGCGGCGTCAGCTGGCGGGACATGGAATGACTCCTTTTCATAGGGTTGCGCCGGGGCCGCCTTACAGCCAGATCGCGCCCAGCCGCAGCACCGACGCGAACACGCGGCGGAGCCAGGGGCGCTTGTTCCACTCCTCCAGCGTGTACAGGGCGCTTTTGGACATGACGTCGTCCATGTCCTCCAGCAGCTCCTCCACCGCCGGCATGTGGTACAGCAGCACGCCGCACTCATAGTGGAGCTGGAAGGTGCGGTAGTCCATGTTGGTGCTGCCGATCAGCGCCACCTCCCGGTCCACCATGACGCTCTTGGCGTGGATGAAACCGGGCGTGTACTTGTAGATCTTCACGCCGTGGCTCAGCAGCTCGCCCCAGTAGGTCTCCGCCACCATGTAGGTGAACTTGTGGTCCGGGATGGCCGGGATCATCAGCCGCACGTCCACGCCGGCGTCCCCGGCGATGCACAGGGCCTTCTGCATGGACTCCTCCACGGCGTAGTAGGGCGTGGTGATATACAGCATCCGCTGGGCGGAGGCGATGAGCTGGAGATACGTCTCCTCAATGGGGTTGTCGGGGTTG
>JAUNGH010000205.1 GCA_030524605.1 Oscillospiraceae bacterium
CGGCACCGACCACTGCCCCGGCTTCGCCTCCGCCGCCAAGTATATCGCCACCTCCTGCATGGAGGTCTATCAGGACGCCCGGGTGTATGACACCGGCATGGTCTGCATCATCGAGATCATGGGCCGCCATGCCGGCTGGCTGGCGGGCGCCGCCGCTCTGGCCACCGCTTACGGCGCCGGCCCCGACCTGGTGTACCTGCCCGAAGTGGACTTCGACATGGACGCCTTCCTGGCGGATGTGGACCGTATTTATAAGGAGAAGGGCAACTGCATGGTGGCCGTGTCCGAGGGCATCCACTACGCCGACGGCTCCTTCGTCTCCGAGGCCAAGACCTCTGCCACCGACGGCTTCGGCCATGCCCAGCTGGGCGGTCTGGCCGCCATGCTGGCCCAGGTGGTCAAGGAGAAGACCGGCGCCAAGGTCCGCGGCATCGAGCTGAGCCTGCTGCAGCGCTGCGGCGCACACCTGGCCTCCGAGACCGACATTGAGGAGAGCTACATGTCCGGCAAGGCCGCCGTGGAGAACGCCGTGGCCGGCATCACCGACAAGATGGTTGGCTTCGAGCGCAGCTATGAGGACGGCAAGTACGTCTGCAGAACGAAGCTTCTGGGCCTGACCGACGTGGCCAACACCGAGAAGAAGGTGCCTCTGGAGTGGATCAACGCCGCCCACAACGGCGTGGAGAAGCCCTTCATCGACTATGTGCTGCCCCTGATCCAGGGCGAGCCCAAGCTGCCCAAGCAGGACTCCCTGCCCCGCTTTGCCAAGCTGAAGAAGGTCCTGGCAAAATAATTTTTGAACGCGTCTGTGAAAAAGAGCGGCTTCTGCCGCTCTTTTTCCTATGTCCGGCCCGCATATTCCGTCGGATTTCGCCGCACACTAGGGGCACTTTGTAACCGTTTCGTCATTGACAGGGGGTTCCCTTCCTGCTATGGTAAATGGAACAGGATTTTCGGTAGACAGTTGTTTACCAAAAAGAGGAAAGGAGCGGATGCCGCAATGATGGCTCGGATATGCAGGCGCGCCGTGCTGCCGGCTCTGATTCTGGTCCTGTGTCTGGCGGGGTGCCCCACAGCCGCAGCGGCATCCTTTTCCGACGTGCCGGAAAACTATTGGGCCTATTCCGATATCATGGAGATGCAGAGCCGGGGCATGATCCAGGGCAGCGGCGGAAAGTTCCGGCCCAGCGAGCCCGTCAGCCAGCAGGCGTTTTTATCCATGGTGTGCCGTGCCGCGGGCCTGGACGACCGGAAGCTGGAGAGCGGCTCCGGCTGGTCGGACCCCGCCATGGCCTACGGCTTCTATCAGGGCTGGTACGACGAGGAGGAGATCACGGCCACCACCCGGACCCAGCCTGTCTCCCGGGAGCTTGCGGCCAAGCTGCTGGTGAACGCGCTGTTCCCGGAGGCGCTGGAGCATGCGCAGCCTGCGGCGGCCTTCCAGGACGCGGACAGCATCAGCCGGGACCGGCTCCCCTATGTGCAGGCGGCGGTGGGACTGGGGCTGATCGGCGGCTATGAGGACGGACGCTTTGACCCCCAGGGCAGCCTGACCCGCGCCGCGTCGGCGGCGCTGCTGTGCCGGGCCCTGACCTTTCTGGATCAGGACAGGCCCGAGGCCGGGGCCAGTCTCCAGGTGCCGGTGCTGATGTACCACGATGTGTCGTACCTTGGCAGCGGCTACTCCAAGACGCCGGAGGTCTTTAAAAAGCAGATGCAGGAGCTGAAGGACGCCGGCTTCCACACGGTGTTCTTCTCACAGCTCATCGACTATGTGGACAAGGGCGTCCCCCTCCCTTCCAAGCCCGTTGTCATCACCCTGGACGACGGCTACCGGAGCAATTACGAGTATGCCTACCCTATTTTGCAGGAACTTGATATGAAGGCCGAGATCTCCCTCATCGGCGCCGCCATGCAGTATACGTCCTGGGGCCTGAAATGGGACGATGTCCGGGAGATGGCGGCCAGCGGGCTGGTATCCTTCCAGTGCCACACCTATCAGATGCACGGCGATTACACGGACGAGGGCGGACGGCTGGGGGTTTTGAAAGCACCGGACGAGAGCTGGCAGGAATACGTAGAGGCCCTGGGAGCAGACACCGTCAAAGCCCTGAACTTGATTGAGAGCAAGACCGGCGTCCGGCCCGTGACCTTCACCTATCCCCGGGGCAAGTGGAACACCATGGCAGAGGCCGTGGTGACAAGTCTCGGCTGCAGGGCCAGCGTTACCACAAAGGACGGCGTCGCCGTGGTCAGACAGGGAGACCCCTCCTCCCTGCACCTGATGGACCGCATCGGCATGGACTTTCTGAACGGCAGCGTCGTCAGCGTCCTGAAGCAATATGGATACAAAGGCTGATAAAACGCCCCCTGCGGAGATCACTCCGCAGGGGGCCTGTTCGCAGCATCAGATATGCATCGCGTATTCAAACCGGGCGTATCGGTGGTACCGGCGCATCCCTTCAACCCCGTATCGGGCGCGGTTCAGCGGTTTTTCTGATAGATGGTCCAAAGCCCCTCCATCAGCAGGTACTTGTCGTAGACGATGGGGTTGCGGCAGTACCGCACAATGACCGGCGCGTTGCCGCCGGTGGCCACCACGCTGACCTTCTGGCCCGGGAACTCATCCCGGATGCGGTCGATGATGCCGTCCAGCATCCCGGCGGTGCCGTAGACGATGCCGGAGCGCATGCAGTCCTCCGTGTTCTTGCCGATCAGGGCCTTGGGGTGCTGGAGGGAGATATCCGGCAGCTGGGCCGCCCGGTGGCTCAGGGCCTCCAGGGACACGTTGACGCCGGGCAGCAGCAGCCCGCCCTCGTAGGTCCGGCCCTGGGAGATGACGCCGATGGTGGTGGCGGTGCCCATGTCGATGGTGATGATGGGCGGCTGGAACTTCTCCAGCGCGGCCACCGCGTCGGCCACGATGTCCGCGCCCACCTGGGTCTGGACGGTCAGCCGGATGTTCAGCCCCGTCCTGACGCCGGGACCGATCACCATGGGCGGCCTGCCCAGCAGCCGGGTCAGGGCCTTTTCCATGGCGAAGTTCAGCGGCGGCACCACGCTGCACAAAATCGCGCCGGTGATGTCGGTATACCGAAAGCGGTACAGCGTGAACAGATTCATCAGATCAATGCTGATCTGGTCGGCGGTTTTGCGGCTGTCCGTGTCCAAAGACGCCAGAAACTGGAGCTGCCCGCTCTTGTCGAACAGGCCCACGGAAGTATTGGAATTTCCTACATCAATTGCCAGCAGCATGGGGCTCTCCTTTCGATCCGTTCTTTTCCTTATGGTATCACGACTTGCCGCCGCTTGCAAGTGCCGCCGCTATTTTGCCGAAATCAGAAAACGGCTGTTGAAATCGTACATCTGTTCTGTTATAATAGAACGCGAACAAAATGCATGGAAAGGAGCGATTCCATGACTTATTTGACCACGCTGGCCTCCCCGGTGGGGCCTTTGCATCTGGCCTCCGACGGTGAGGCCGTCACCGGCCTCTGGATCGAGGGGCAGAAGTACTTTGCCGCCACCCTGACCGGCAAGACCCAAGAGGTGCCGGAACTGCCGGTATTCCGGCAGGCCGCCGCCTGGCTGGACGGTTATTTCGCCGGTGAGGCCCCCCCTGCCCTGCCGCCCCTGGCCCCCCAGGGCAGCCCCTTCCGCCAGGCGGTGTGGCGGCTGCTGCGGGAGATTCCCCGGGGGCAGGTCACCACGTACGGCGCTTTGGCCCAGGCCCTGCGGGAGCGGGGCGTCTCCGCCGCGCCCCAGGCGGTGGGCGGCGCCGTGGGCCACAACCCCATCTCCATCCTCATCCCCTGCCACCGGGTGGTGGGCGCCGGCGGCAGCCTGACGGGCTACGCCGGGGGTCTCGCCGTCAAGAAGTATCTGCTGGAATTGGAGGGTGCGGTGTAGGATTGTCAAACAAATTGGACAGCGAAGAGGGCTGGGGATAAGAAGGCAA
>JAUNGH010000206.1 GCA_030524605.1 Oscillospiraceae bacterium
CGCGGGCTGCGTGGGCCAGCGGGTGGCCGCCATCCTGGCGGAGCACGGCCAGGCGCCAAAGCGGCTGATTTTGAAGAATCTTGGAAAGACCTTTGCCCCGGAGGGCAGCGTGGCGGAGCTGGAGCACAGCTTCGGCCTGGACGCCGCCGCTGTGGCGGCAGCGGTGCGGGAGGCGTTGGGACATGGCGAATAAAACTCGGCTGGATGTGCTGCTGGTGGAGCGGGGCTTGCAGGAGACCCGCCAGAAGGCCCAGGCCACCATCATGAGCGGCCTGGTGTTTGTAAAGGGCCAGCGGGTGGACAAGCCCGGCACCGCCGTCCCCGGCGACGCGGAGATCGAGATCCGGGGCAATGCGCTGAAATACGTCAGCCGGGGCGGGCTGAAGCTGGAAAAGGCCATGGCGACATTCCCAATCGACCTGACCGGAACGACCTGCGGCGACATCGGCGCGTCCACCGGCGGCTTTACGGACTGCATGCTGCAAAACGGCGCGGCCAGGGTCTACGCCGTGGACGTGGGCTACGGCCAGCTGGCCTGGAAGCTGCGGGAGGATCCCCGGGTGGTGTGCCTGGAGCGCACCAACGCCCGGTATCTCACCCATGAGCAGATCCCTGACGAGCTGGATTTCGCGTCGGTGGACGTCAGCTTCATCTCGCTGAAGCTGATCCTGCCGCCGCTGTGCGGCCTGCTGAAGGACAGCGGCCATGTGGCCTGCCTGGTGAAGCCCCAGTTCGAGGCCGGGCGGGAAAAGGTGGGCAAAAAGGGCGTGGTCCGGGACCCCGCCGTCCATCTGGAGGTGCTGGAGCACTTCCTGGAACATGCAAAGGAATCTGGCTTTACAGTCCTTGGACTGACATACTCTCCCATCCGGGGACCCGAGGGGAACATCGAGTATCTGGGCTATCTGGAAAAGGGCGGGCAGCAGCCAGGGGAATTTGATTTGAAAGCCCTGGTGGATGAATCCCACCGGGCGCTGAAAGAGCACGGAGAGGGGGGCGGCCTGTGAGCGCGAAGAAGATCATCCTGTGCCCCAACCCCAACCGGGACCAGGGCATGACGGCCACCCGGGCCGCGGAGAAGATCCTCCGGGAGTTGGGCTTTCACACGGTGGTGTGCTCCCCCTTCCGGGATCAGAAGGAGGGGGCCTTCGCCGATTACGACGTGCGGCCCCTGCCCCAGGAGCTGAAGGGCGCCGACCTGCTGATGACCTTCGGCGGCGACGGCACCATATTGCATCTTGCCAAGCTGGCGGCGCTGCACAAGATCCCGGTGCTGGGCATCAACATGGGCGGCCTGGGCTTCGTGGCGGAGCTGGAGGTGTCGGAGCTGGAGGCCCTGCGGAAGCTGAAGGACTGGGAGTTTGAGACGGAGCAGCGGATGATGCTGGACGTGTCGGTCTTCCGGGACGGCAGGCAGATCTACACCAACCTGGGCCTCAACGAGGCCGTCATCCGGGAGGGGCCCATCTCCCACGTCATCCATTTGAAGATCTCCTCCGACGGGCGGCATCTGGCGGACATCGCCGGGGACGGCGTCATCGTGGCGACGCCCACAGGCTCCACGGCGTACTCCCTGTCCGCCGGCGGGCCGGTGGTGGAGCCGGTGGCCCAGACCCTGGTGGTCTGCCCTATCTGCATCCACAACATGCGCTTTTCCTCCTACGTCCTGTCGCCGGAGCATGTGCTGACGGTGGAGCTGGAGCGCAACGGCCGCAAGCCGGTGTACCTGTTTGTGGACGAGAGCCGGGCCTTTGCCCTGCGGTCTGACGACAAGGTGCAGGTGCGGCGGAGCAAATACACCCTCCGGCTGGTGCGCCTGTCGGAGAAGAGCTTCTGCGAGATCTTTGCGCAAAAAATGCTGCCGGGAGGGCTGAATGATGAAAAATGACCGTCAAACCATGATCCTGGAGATCATTTCCCAGGAAAACATCGAGACCCAGGAGCAGCTTTTGACCCGTCTCCAGGAGCGGGGCATCAGCAGCACCCAGGCCACCATCTCCCGGGACATCAAGCAGATGCACCTCATCAAGGAGCCGGTGGGCCAGGGGGTGTACAAATACGCCGTCTCCGGCAACCGGACGAAGCTGAACTTTGCGGAGAAGCTGCGGACCATCTTCCGGGAGAGCATCACCAGCATCGCCTACGCCCAGAACATCGTGGTCATCAAGACCATGCCGGGGCTGGCCAGCGCGGCGTGTTCCGCTCTGGACAATATGAACATCAACTATATGGTCGGCTCTCTGGCGGGGGACGACACGGCGTTCCTGCTGATGCAGGACACGGAGTCCGCCGCCATTTTCTGCGAGGAGATCAAAGAGATGCTTTAAGGCTTCAAGGGGGAGCAGGCTCCCCCTTGAGAATCCCCCACCACCAGTGACATCGGTCACTGGTGTGCGCGCCCCACGGGCGCACGGGTCGGGGTATTTTCGCCAGGTACACGCCCTGGCGAAAATGATTGAAATTTTTTCTTCCGCCCAGGGCGGAAGAATCAGGGGAACCCTGGGTTTCCCCTGAACCCTTTCCGAAGGGAGGCCAGAGTATGCTGGAACTGCTGCACATTGAGAATATCGCGGTCATTGAGCAGGCGGACATCCGGTTCCGCCCGGGCTTCAACGCCCTGACCGGCGAGACCGGCGCGGGCAAGTCCATCGTCATCGACGCCATGGGCGCGGTTCTGGGCGGCCGGACCTCCCGGGAGCTGATCCGCACCGGGGCGGACAGGGCCTTTGTCGGCGCGGAGTTTTCCGGCGTACCGGCGGATTTGCCCGGTTTGGCGGACAACGGCGTGGCCCCGGATGAGGACGGCAATCTGCTGCTCCAGCGGGAGATCTTCACCGACGGCAAAAACGCCTGCCGGGCCAACGGGCGGCCCGTGACTGTGGCGCAGCTGCGGAGAATCGGCGGAGAGCTGCTGAACATCCACGGCCAGCACGACGGCCAGCAGCTGCTGGACGAGGAGCAGCACGGCGCGTACCTGGACCGCTTCGGGCGGACGGAGGGGGCGCTGGCGGCCTACCGGGCGGAATACGACGCCATGGCGGACCTGCGCTCTCAGATGCGGGCCCTGCAAATGGACGAGGCGGAAAAGGCCCGCCGGGTGGACAGCCTGCGCTTCCAGATCGGCGAACTGGAGCGGGCGGAGCTGGTTCCCGGCGAGGAGGAGGAGCTGACGGCGCGGCGCAATCTGCTGCGCAACGGCGAAAAATACCTGTCGGCCCTGTCCGGCGCGGATTACTGCCTCAGCGGCGACGACGAGAGCGCCGGGGCGGTGAACCAGCTGCGGGACGCGGAGGAGGCCCTGGCGGGCATCCGCACCCTGGGGGATGACATGGCGGAACTGTTCAAACGGTTGGGAAATCTGCGCAGTGAAGCCTATGACCTTGCCGAGACCATCCGGGACTTACGGGGGGCCTTCGACTTTTCCCCGGCGGAGCTGGACGCGGTGGAGAGCCGCGCCGACCAGCTGTACCGCCTGAAAAAGAAGTACGGCGCCACGGTGGAGGACATGCTGGAATACCTGGACAAGTGCCGGGCGGAGCTGGACGCCATCGAGACGGCGGACGACACCCTGATTCTGCTGGGGCAGAAGCTGGCGAAGGCGGAGAAGGCCGTCCGGACGGCGGGCGCGGAACTGACCGGGGCCCGCAGGGAGGCCGCAAAGGCCCTGGAGCAGCGCATCCAGGCCGAGCTGCGGGACCTGGACATGCACAAGGTCCGGTTTGCCATTGAATTTACGGAAAAGGAGCCGTCCCCCGACGGCTGCGACAATATCCGCTTCCTGATGTCCGCCAACGTGGGGGAGGACCTGCGGCCCATCGCCAGAATCGCCTCCGGCGGCGAACTGGCCCGGATCATGCTGGCGCTGAAAAACGTGCTGGCGGAGCAGGAGGCCATCGGCACCCTGGTGTTCGACGAGGTGGACACCGGCGTCTCCGGCCGGGCGGCCCAGAAGGTGG
>JAUNGH010000207.1 GCA_030524605.1 Oscillospiraceae bacterium
GCCGCACAGCAGCGCGGCGATGTCCCGGTTCCCGGCGGCGGGCACGATCTCCCCCACCGCCTGTCCGCAGACCAGCAGAGAGTCCAGATAGGTGTCCAGAAAGGCGTTGATCCCGAACTGCCCCCGCCCCGTGGGCACCGTCCGCAAAAACTCCCCCAGTGCCCGCTCCGCCGCCCTGTCGCCGCAGGCCGCCGCCACACCGCCCGCCATGCGGATGATCTTGCAGATGGCGGCGTCCACCACCGGCACCGCCTCCCGCACGGCCCGGTAAAGCCGCGCCTCGCCGTTCCGCAGCGGCACATACTCCCCCAGCACGCCAAAGGGATGCCGCTCCCAGTCCCGCAGCTGCACCGCCGCCGGTGCCGCCGGCTCCCGCCTTTTCAACCACTTCAAACTCAAAACTCCTCTCCCGTCATCTCCCAAAACTTCCGTGCCCGGCCTCCATAGGGCGGGCCGCCCCCGGCCCGCCGCGCAGATCTCCCGCTCCATCTCGCTCATGTCCGCCGCTCCACCGCCACCGCCGCGAACCCGTCCGCCTCTCCGCCGGCCAGATCCATAGCAAAATACCGCATCTCGCTTTCCCATGCGGCAAGCCGCATGGGAGCCCTTCCGATTGCACTCAAATCGCCAGGCAAAGCCCGGCGATTTCAAGGTTTTGCGCTGCAAAACACTTGACGCGGCTTCCGCCGCGGCTCGCCTCGCTCGCTCATGTCCGCCGCTCCACCGCCACCGCCGCGAACCCGTCCGCCTCTCCGCCGGCCAGATCCATAGCAAAATACCGCATCTCGTCCATGGCATGGTCATGCTCTTTCCTCGGCACCTCCCTGCCGCTCCGTTCGTCCCAGCAGTAAAGCGCCATCTCCCGCAGGCAGTCCCGGCACTCCCGGCAGATAACAATCCGCCCCGTCCGCAGCAGATCCGCCGTCACCCGGATGCCGTCCGCCACGGCGTTGTCCGCCCGCACGACACAAAACCCCCGCCGCCGCAGCACCTCGATAAAGCTGGCCGCCGACGGATCCACGATAACCCGCCGGATATCCCGCCCGTCCGCCAGGCGCTCCAGATCGCCGGCGTACTCCTCATCGGTCCGCTGCCGCCCCGCCCTGCGGGAGTCGTAGTAGTACTCCGCCGCCCGGTACCACACCCCGTCCCTGCGCCCCCAAAGGCCGAAGGACGCCGGATTGGCCGTCCCGTAATCCACCGAAATGCGCCACTCCTGAAAGCCGCCCGACGGCGTCTCCGCCGCGTCCCGCTCCGGGTCGAAAAAGTCGTACACCAGCCCCCGGGCGGCAGTCCACTCTCCCAGCACGAACCGCCGGTAAAACACGCCGGAATAGGCCCGCCGGTATCTCTCCCGGATACGGGCCGACAGCGCCGGATTGTCCGCCATGGTGAAATGCAGATGCAGCGCCCTCCGCTCCGCCGCCTTCAGGATCCACTCCCGGTAAAACCAGTGCTGCGGTCCCTCCGGATTGCAGTTGAACCACAGCCTGCTTCCCGGCACGCTGCACCGTGCGACGGCCTGCTCCACGAAGGACCGGGGCATCAGCGCCGTCTCGTCCAGCAGGATCCCCGCCAGAGTGCTGCCCTGGATCAGTGCCGCGCTGGACTCGTCCCGTCCGCCGAACAGCAGAAATCGGTTCTCCCGCCCCAGGTACCGCACCGTCAGCAGATTCTCCGACCGCCGCTCCCGGACGGTCATTCCCAGCCGCCTGAGATGCGGCACCAGCTCCGCCAGCAGGTTCCGGCGCAGGGACCCGATGGTCTTGCCGCACAGCCCGAACTGCCTGTCCCGGAAGCAGGTCTGGGCCCAGAGGAAAAAGGAAAGCCCCATGGAAAAGGTCTTTCCGCTGCGGACGGCCCCGTCGCAGATGATGGCCTCCCAGTCCTCCCTCTGCCACCAGGTCAAAACCCGGACCTGCTTGGGGGAAAACCGCAGCCTCTCAGCCATCGCCCCAGGCCCCCTCCAACTGTCCGGCGGCCTCCTCCAGCGCCCGGCACAGCTCCTCCGCGCCGCCGCCCTCGCCGCTCTCCAGCAGACTGCACAGCGTCTCCAGCGCCCGCACCCGGTCCACCAGCTTCACCTCCACGCCCTTGTCCGTCACCTTGAACTCCGCCACGGCGGAGAGGTCCAGCGTCTCCGGATCCGCCTCACCGGGCCGCAGCGCCAGCCGCACCGCGTCGTTGGCCCGTCCGAAGGCCAGCTGCGCCAGCCGCCGGACGGCGTCCTCCCGCCGGATCTGCCCCGCCGCCCCGGCGCGCATTCTGTCCAGCCGTTCCTGGGTGGCCTTCCGCTCCAGCAATGCAAAGCCGTCCCGCCGCCCGGTCTCCTCCGCCGCCCGCTCCGGATCCATGGTCCTGAGGAATGCGCGGCAGAATTTTCCGTCCTCTCTCCTGTTCTCCAACCTCCCGGCCCCCTCTCAAAGTCTCCACACCCATGCCCTCCCCGTCCCCCGTTTTTGCCTGTCAAAAGGCAAGCGGCCCGAATTTTCATAAAAAAAGCTCCGCCGCCGGCGCGAAAGCATACAAAAAAGGACGGATGCCTCCGCATCCGTCCCGCGCCATACGCAGTTTTATTGTGCTCCGCCGCGCCGCAGCAGCCGCTGGGCCCCCGCCGCGTCGTCCGTCCGATAGAACACCATCCCGTCCACCCGGTCCGGCGGACAGCCCTTCCGCTGCTCCGACTGTGGATGGCAGGATAGCCACCGCAGCTGCCCCTGGCCCGTCTCCTGTAAGCTCCGGCCCAGCACCAGGCAGTCTCCCAGGGCCACCCGGAAGACATACGCGTCCTCCAGCGCCATAGAATAGAAAGTGCCGTTTCCCGTCATCAGCACCGCCCGCCGGTCGGTGATCCAGTACCGCTGCCGCAGCAGGCGGTGCCGCTCCGCCACCGGCGCGGCCATCAGACACAGCGCCACAGCCGCCGCCAGCGCCGCGGCGGCGGGATTCCGCCCCGAAGCGTTCCGGAAGTACAACGTCACAATGGCGGCGGCCGCGGACAGTGTGCCCAGCCACTTGACCAGGATCAGCCCGCCGGCGTCCTCCGCCAGCAGCGGAAACTTCTTCACCGTCCCGCGCCAGAGCACCCGCTCGTCCTCTTCCAGATACGCCCGCAGGCTCCGCTCGATCCGCGTCTCGTCCACTGTCACCGCTCCCTTCCGCTGATGTTTTCCCCATCATATCAAAAGCCCTGTCCGCCCGCTGCCAAGATTTTGTTAATATTTTAGCGGCAATTTAACGCATCATCTGTTATAATGAAAAGGTGATCCGCGAAATCGGAAAGGAGCGCCTGTTTTGCGTAACCAAAAGTCTCTGTTTTCCCGGCTGTTTCCCCTCTCTCTGCGGGATCTGCTGGTCTCCGCCGTCATTTTATTCTGCGCCGCGGGGCTGTGCATTCTCCTGCAAATGGCGGACAGCATCGCCGGCTTCGCCTCCCCGGTGTTCGTCCTGGCCGTGCTGCTGGTCTCCCGCCTGACCACGGGCTATTTCTACGGTCTGATTGCCGCGGTGGTGGGCGTGGTGTGCGTCAACTTCATCTTTACATATCCCTACTGGGCCCTGAACTTCACCATCTCCGGCTATCCCCTGACCTTCCTGACCTTTCTGGCGGTCTCCATCATCACCTGCGCCCTGACCACCCAGGTCCGCCAACAGGAGCGCCTGCGCAGCGAAAGCGAGAAGGAGAAGATGCGTGCCAACCTGCTCCGCTCCGTGTCCCATGACATCCGCACGCCGCTGACCTCCATCGTGGGCGCCACCTCCGCCGTGCTGGAAAACCCCGGTCTCTCCCCTGCGGAGCAGCAGGAGTTGCTGGAGGACGCCCGCGGGGAGGCCCAGTGGCTGATCCGGGTGGTGGAAAACCTGCTGTCCATCACCCGCATCGGGGACGA
>JAUNGH010000208.1 GCA_030524605.1 Oscillospiraceae bacterium
CGCTGGCGGTGCTGTTCGTGGCCATCATCGCCGCCGAGTGCGGCAAGGCCATCAGTAAGGAGACCAAAATCGACATCCTGGTGACCCCCATCGTCACCACCCTCATCGGCGTGGGCGCCGCCTGGGTGATCGCCCCGCCCATCGGCACCGCTGCCAGCGCCTTCGGCCAGCTCATCATGCGGGCCACGGAGCTGCAGCCCTTCGCCATGGGCATTCTGGTGTCCGTGCTGGTGGGCGTGGCCCTGACGCTGCCCATCTCCTCCGCCGCCATCTGCTCCGTGCTGGGATTGACGGGTCTGGCCGGCGGCGCCGCCGTGGCGGGCTGCTGCGCCCAGATGGTGGGCTTTGCCGTTATGAGCTTCCGTGAAAACGGCTGGGGCGGCCTGGTCAGCCAGGGCCTGGGCACCTCCATGCTGCAAATGCCCAACATCGTGAAAAATCCCCGGGTCTGGATCGCCCCCACCCTGGCCTCCGCCATCACCGGCCCCATTGCCACATGCCTTTTCAAGCTGGAGATGAACGGCGCCGCCATCAACTCCGGCATGGGCACCTGCGGCCTGTGCGGCCAGCTGGGCGTTTGGACGGGCTGGCTCTCCCCCAGCGAACAGGCCGTCGCCAACGGCGCCGCCGCCATCGCCCCCACCGCCTTTGACTGGGCGGGCCTGATTTTGATCTCCTTCGTCCTTCCCGCCATCCTGGCCCCCGCCATCAACCAGGTGTGCCGGAAGCTGGGCTGGGTGAAGGACGGCGACCTGACTCTCCCTTGATTTTCCGCCGCCCCTGTGCTATCTTGAGAGAAAACGATAACAGCGGAGGGGATCACCATGGACTACCGGAAATTCGGAAATACGTACATCGTCCGCCTGGACAAAGGCGAGGAGATTTTGGAGCAGGTCAGGGCCCTGGCATTGAAGGAGGGCATCCATCTGGCCTCCGTCCAGGCTCTGGGCGCGGTCAACGACTTCACTGTGGGCGTTTTTGACACGGCGGAGAAGAAGTACCACGCCAACAGCTTCCAGGGCAGCTACGAGATCGTCTCCCTGACCGGCACCATCGACACCATGGAGGGCGCGTTCTACTGCCATCTCCACATGAGCGCCGGAGACGGCCAGGGCCGCGTGGTGGGCGGCCACCTGAACCGGGCCGTCATCAGCGCCACCTGCGAAATGGTGGTGACGGAGATCCCCGGCGCCGTGGACCGGGAATTCAGCCGGGACATCGGATTGAACCTGTTGAAATTTGAATAAAAAACCCGGCCTGTGGTCTCCCACAGGCCGGGTTTTTCATGCGTGTAGGGCGGGGCGCCCCCGCCCCGCCGCGCTGCCTTCAAATCAAATCCCCCTCGGCGTGGTCCCGCAGGGGCAGCTCCGCGAAGATAGCGGCCTCGACAGCCTCGTACTCGCCGGGGTTTTTGAACCGCCGCAGCTTCTTGTTCAGCCGCTCCGCGTCCTCGAACAGGTGGATGAGATAAAACCAGACCTCCCGCATCCGCTGGGCGGCGGTGCCCACCTGGCCGTAATAATCCTGATACGCCCGGTACAGCGCCTGCATGAACGCCTGCAATTCCTCTCTCCCGGCGGCAGGCCCGCCCCGGAGCTTCCGCACCAGCGCCGGGTCCGCCACGGCGCCCCGGCCGATCATGACGGCCTCCGCCGCCGGGAAGCGGGCCTCCAAGGCCCGGACCTCCTCCACCGTCCGCAGGTCGCCGTTGTAGCACACCGGGTTTTTGCTCTCCGCCAGGGCCCGGGCAAAATCCTCCAGGTGGACGGGGCCCCGGTACTTCTCCTTCTGCACCCGGGCGTGGATGGTCAGGCAGGCGATGGGATAGCGGTTGTAAATCTCCAGCAGCCGCCCGAACTCCCCGGGATCGGCGATGCCCAGCCGGGTCTTGACGGAGACGGGCAGATTGATTTTGGAGAACACCTCGTCGAAAAAGCGGTCCAGCTCCTCCGGCTTTGCCAGGAACCCGGCCCCCTTCCCCTTGGCCGTGACGGTGCCCGAGGGGCACCCCAGGTTCAGGTTCACCTCGGTATAGCCCATGTCCGCCACCTGCTCCGCCGCCCAGAGGAAGTCTCCGGACACCCGGGTCATCACCTGGGGCACCAGGGGCATGCCGCCGTTGACCGCCGGGTCCAGTTCCCGCCGGTCCCGCTCGGTCAGGATGTGCTGGCCGGTGGGCGAAAAGAAGGGGATGAAATATCGGTCCGCCCCGCCGAAAAACCGGTGCCACACCCGCCGGAACACCACCTTGGTGATGCCGTCCAGGGGCGCGAAGTCGATGCGCCGGATCATCCCAGCTTCGCTTCCCACTCCGCCTGGCGGAAGCCCGTCAGCACGAAGCCCTCCCCCACCAGGATGGGCCGCTTCACCAGCATGCCGTCGGTGGCCAGCAGCTGAAGCTGCTCCTCTTCGGTCATGGCGGGCAGCCTGTCCTTCAAATTCAGGGCCTTGTACTGCAGGCCGCTGGTGTTGAAGAACTTCTTCAGGGGCAGGCCGCTGGCCTGCCACCAGGTCCGCAGCTCGTCGGCGGTGGGGTTTTCCAGCTTGATGTCCCGGAAGTCGTAGGAAACGCCCTTGGCGTCCAGATAAGCCCTGGCCTTCTGGCAGGTGGTGCACTTGGGATAGCAGAGAAATAGCATGATGGTTTCCTCCTTGATGTATTATGTAAACAAATTGAGCTGTTCGCCGGCCTGCTTGTCCTCGAATTCCATCAGCCAGGACATGGCCCGCTCTGGGTTGCAGATGACGCCGCGTGCCCGGCACGCCTCCCGAAAAACACGGGTCAGCCGGGCGGCGTTGGGGCTGGGACAGTCGTAGCGGCCGCCGAAGGTTCTGATATATCGTTCTTTCAGGCCGGGAAAATGGGCGTCCAGCTGCCGGTAGAAATACTGCCGGTCGCCGTCCCGCAGGGTGACGCCCATGCCGAAGTTGACGATGACCTCCACCCCGGCGTCAAAGCAGTAGTCCAGCAGTCCCCGCAGGTTTTCCTCCGTGTCGTTGAGGAAGGGCAGGATGGGGCACAGCCACACGCCGGTGTGGATGCCGTGCTCCCGCATGGTCCGCAGCATCTCAAACCGCCGCCGGGTGGTGCAGACGTTCGGCTCGATCACGCGGCACAGGTCCTCGTCGAAGGTGGTGAAGGTGGTGCAGACCACGGCCTTGGTCTTTTCGTTGATGCGCTTCAGCAGCTCCAGGTCCCGCAGGATCAGGTCGGACTTGGTCAGCACCGACACGCCGAAGCGATAGCGCTCAATGACCTCCAGGCACCGCCGGGTCAGGCGGGTCTCCCGCTCCAGAGGCAGATAGGGGTCGCACATGGCGCCGGTGCCGATCATGCACCGCCGCCGCTTCCGCCGGAGGGCGTCCTCCAGCAACTCCGGCGCGTTGCGCTTCACCGCCACGTCCTCAAAGGCGTGGTCCATCCGGTAGCAGGTGCTGCGGGAGTCGCAGTAGATGCACCCGTGGGTGCAGCCCCGGTAGACGTTCATGCCGTTATGGGCTGAGAGGATGGCCTTCGCCTCGATCTCATGCATCGCCGCTCCCCCCTCTCCCGCATGAGTATAGCAAAAAGCCGGCCCGGGGACAAGCCCCGTTTTCCGCCCTGAAACGGGAAGATCCCGGAGCCTCTGGCTCCGGGACGCGGGTCAATGGCCCCTGTGCTTCTCCCGCCGCTTTTCCCGGCGCAGGGCAAGCTGGCGCTCCGCCTCCGCCTCCCGCTCCGCGCGGGACCGGCGCCTGCGGGCCTCTCTGCCCTGCTCCTGCTGCAGCTTCAGCGCCTGCCGGGCCTTCGTGCCCATCCCCGTGACTTGCAGCTCCCGCTTGATCTGCCGCTGCATCCGCTTGGGATTGAC
>JAUNGH010000209.1 GCA_030524605.1 Oscillospiraceae bacterium
GGCGGCGCTTGATGAGCTTCGCCATGAACTCCCGGTAATCCAAATCCTCGTCATAGAGAGCATCTGCGTCGATGTCCGCATTCCGCGTCAGCCGGATCAGGGACTTGGACACCACCCGGCAGCCGTCGAATATCTTGGGCAGGAAGTGGAGGATCAGCTCCTCCGACAGCATATAGGCCCCTGTCTGTCCCGGCACGGCGATGAGCCGGGGGATCACGCCGGTGCCGCAGGGAATGATGCCCAGCTTCTCCCGGCCGCTCTTGCCTGTCAGGACGCCCACAGCGTAAATCTCTTTATTTTGCAGAAACGGAAAGGGCTGACGGCGGCTGACCATGGTGGGAGAGATCAGCGGCGCGATCTCCCGGTCAAAATATCTCTCCAGCTCGCCGCTCTCCCGGCTGCCCAGCTTCTGAAAGTTCACCAGCCGGACACCGTAGTTCTCCAGCTGGCTCATCAGCGCGGTATAGACCGCGTCCTTCCGCCGGTTCAGACGCGCCACATCCTTCAGGACGGCTTTGATCTGCTCTTCGGCGGTCATGTGGGTCTTGTTATCCCGTATTTCTTTGGACAGCAGCATCTGGTCCGCCAGCGAACCCACCCGCACCATGAAAAATTCGTCCAGATTACTCTGGTAGATGGAGGCGAAGGTCAGCCGCTCACACAGCGGCACGCTTTCGCTCTCCGCCTCCTCCAACACCCGCTCATTGAACTTCAGCCAGGACAGTTCCCGGTTCAAATAGGTATTCATCCCTCATCCACGCTTTCTCTATCACTTGCTTTTTTCAGTATAGAAAACATGCCGGGTTTTCGACACCATCCTCCTGTAAAAGCTCTGTCAAATCGCTGTAAAGCACATTTATAGCGATTCCCACTTTACAAACACATAACAAAGCTTTTACAGCCAGGCGGTGGCTGCCGCGGCTTCCCCACGGTAAACTATGCGAAGTCAAAGAAAGGAAGGACTCCGGAATGGATATTCGCCTTCAGAACATCACCAAAGGATTTGGCGGAAAAGCGGTGATCCGGCCCACCACGCTCCGGATCGACAGCGGCAGCTTTACCACCCTTCTGGGGCCGTCAGGCTGCGGCAAAACCACTCTGCTCCGTATGATCGCCGGACTGGAGACCCCGGACACCGGAGAAATTCTCTTTGATGACCGATACGTCTTTTCCGCGGAGAAAAAGATCAACGTGCCGCCGGAAAAGCGGGGATTGGGGTTTGTGTTTCAGGATTTCGCCCTGTGGCCCCACATGAGCGTGTTTGAAAATGTGGCCTTCGGCCTGCGGGCCTCGCGAGATGTCAAAAATTTGGACCGGCGGGTAAAAGACGCGCTCCATGCCGTGCAGCTGGACGATTTTGCCCAGCGGTATCCCCATCAGCTCTCCGGCGGCCAGCAGCAGCGGGTGGCCTTTGCCCGGGCCATCGTCATCGAGCCCCAGTGCATCCTGTTTGACGAGCCGCTGTCCGCTCTGGACGCCTTGCTCCGGGAGGAAATGCGCACGGAGCTGCGGGAGCTGACCACGCGGCTGGGCATCACCTCCGTTTTTGTCACCCACGATCAGACGGAGGCAATGTGCATGAGCGACAGGATCGCTGTCCTCTCCGGCGGTGTGGTGGAGCAGTACGACAGCCCGGAAATCATCTATGCCGCGCCCAAAACCGAATTTGTAGCCCGCTTTGTGGGCACCTCCAACTGGATTGACGGCAGCCACATGTTCCGCCCGGAAAAGGCCTCTCTGCGATTCGCAGATCACACCCGGCGGTTCGACACCCGGGTCCAGTCCGCGCAATTTCTGGGCAGCTCCTATCAGCTTCATCTCCAATACCGGGAGCAGAACTGGGTGCTGCCGTCCACGGAAAAAATGTCTGTCGGGACATCCCTCCCGATTTACATAGAGGAACAAAACATCATCAAACTGTAAGAAAAAGAGGTTTTGAACATGAAAAAGATACTCGCGTTTTTGCTGGCCGGCGCCATGTGCCTCGGTCTGGCCGCCTGCGGCGACAGTTCCGCACCTGCCGATACCGGCACGGACAATCCCGCCGAATCCCAAAGCGTCCAGCCCCAGGAGCCTTCCGAGACCAAGGAGCTGTCCGGCAAGGTGACTGTCTACATGCCGTCTCCCGCTGGTCTTGCGGACAAATTGGCCGCGGGCTTCACCGCCGCCACCGGCGTGGAGGTGGAGCAGTTCCAGGGCACCACCGGCGAAATTCTGGCACGTCTGGAGGCGGAAGAGGCCAATCCCGTGGCCGATGTAGTCATTCTGGCCTCCTGGTCTGACGGACTGTCCATGAAGCAGGACGGCAAGCTCATGTCCTACACCCCCGCCAACGCCGACAAGGTGGTGGACGGCTGGATCGACGAGGACTCCACGCTGTTCGGTTACAGCGCCTCCGCCGTGGGCGTCATCTACAACACCTCTGTGATCCCCGAGCTGTCTGCCGACTGGTCCGAGCTGGGCGATGCCCAGTACAGGGACCAGCTTGCCATTCCCGACCCGGAGAAGTCCGGCGCCTGCAAGGATTTCGTGGCCGGATATGTCAACGCCAACGGCTGGGAGGACTTCCAGGCCATGGCCGACAACGGCATGACCGTCCCCGGCGCCAACAAGGCCGCTCTGGAGGCCGTCACCACTGGAGAGGTTGGCATCCTGGTGGCCGGTGTGGACTACAACGCCTACTCCTCCATGGCCAAGGGTGAGCCGCTGAGCATCTACTATCCCGCCGGCGGCACTGTGGTCAACCCCCGTCCGGCCATGATCCCGAACACCGCCCCCAATGCAGACAATGCCAAGGCTTTCATTGACTACCTGTTCTCCGACGAGGCCCAGCAGTTGGTGGCCGAGGCCTATCTGCTGCCCGGCCGCAGCGATGTGAAGTGCGATGGACGGACCAACCTGGAGGACATCCCCCAGATCAACTGCGATTGGGACGCCATGATGGCCATTGCATCCGACTCCGCCGCCAAGATCAACGAGATCTGCAAGTAAGCGGAGGTATCCATGGACGTCAGAGTCAAGAAACAGCTGCCCCTTGCGCTGCTGGCCGCTGTGCTCTGCTTTCTGATTGTCTGCCCCCTGATCATGATATTTGCCAAGGCGGTCATTGTGGATGGCCGCCTTGACTTCTATTCGGCGTGGCAGACCTTGACAGAGAGCAAAAACGCAGTAATGATCGGCAACTCCCTGCTGCTGGGTATTTTGGTGGTGCTCCTCTCCACAGCCGTCGCCGCGCCTCTGGCCTATCTTTTTTCCCGGACCTATTTTGCCCGGTACCGGGTCTTTGATATCGTCTTCATGATCCCCTTTATGACGCCGCCCTACATTGCCTCTATGGGCTGGATCTTATTCATGCAAAAGCGGGGATTGCTCCAGCAGCTCCTGCCCGCCGCCGAGGGCTGCGAGAATTGGTTCTTCTCTCTGGGCGGGCTTGTGCTGGTGATGAGCCTCCATGTATTTCCCTTCATGCTGACCATGCTGAAAAACGCCATGCTGAACATCCCCTCCAGCCTGGAAGAATCCGGCGCGGTGTTCGGCGCGGGCTTCTGGAAGCGCATGCGGAAGATTTTTGCGCCGCTGCTCAGCGGCAACTATGCCATTGGCGCGCTGCTGGTGTTCGTCAAGACCATCTCCGAATACGGCACGCCCTCCACGCTGGGGCGGCGCATCGGCTTTGAGGTGTTCACCACAGAGATTCACCGCTACGCCACCGTGGCCCCCATTGACTTTGGACGCTCCGCGGCGC
>JAUNGH010000210.1 GCA_030524605.1 Oscillospiraceae bacterium
ATCTCCATATGAAAATACCCCGCTTCCATGGTGCAGCCTTCCGGCGGCCTTCAGCTGCCGGAAGGCTACCGTGATCTCCTGTATGATGGAGGGCTGGATATGGAGGGCATGATGCGCCGGAAGCACTTTTTTTACAGGGAGGGCGGAAATCCGCTCCATAGATGCCAGATATGCCTCGGGATCCGTTGAAGGATAATAGGCAAGCAGCGTGCCCTGATAGACCAAATCCCCGGTAAAAAGATATCCTCTCCCGGCCTCCCAGAAGCACATATGCCCCGGAGAGTGACCCGGCGTGTGCAGTACCCGCAGCTCACGGCCACCGAGTTCGATCCGGTCGTTGTCCTTTAAAACTCTGGCCGGTTTGCCCTGAAAGAAGGTATAATCGTCGATGCGGAAGCCCTCGGGAAGGTCACAGCGCTCCGTCACAAAGCGCTTGATCTGCTCCAAAGTGAGCGGAAACCCGCCGGAAAGCCAGCCGATCTCCCTCTCGTGGGCGTAAAACTGCGGAAAATACCGATGCCCGCCAATGTGGTCCCAGTGGACATGTGTGGCCACCGCAGCCACAGGCTTATCCGTCAGCTGCTTTACCGCGTCATAGATGCAGCCGATGCCGAGACCCGTGTCAATCAAAAGGCTGCTATCCTTCCCGTTTAAAAGATAGGCGTGGGTCTCCTCCCAATGCCTGTATTCGCTGATGACATGTGTGTCCGCGTCAATGTGTTCGATTGTAAACCAGCTTTCCAATAGCGTTCACCCCCCATATGTTGGAGCGCGTCAGGCGCGTCCGCGCTCCATTGCCGCATAATATCCCAGCTTGTAAAAGCGGTACCACTGTTCCGCTTCCGCCTCCGCCATAACGCCAAGGCCCAGCAGGACCTCCTTTGCGAACTCCAGGCCGGCCGTCCCGTTGGCAGTCACGATATTTCCGCAGCGGACAGCCTGCTGATACCTGTAAAGGCTTTGCCCTGTATAGGCACTGCCCGCATAGCGTTCCAGGTCCTCCGGCTGATTACTGGTGTGGGCGATCCCATTCAAAAGCCCCAGGCGGCCCAGATAGACACTGGCGTCACAGATTGCGCCGAGCAAAGCCTGGATTTCCACGGTGCGCCTCACCAGCGGCGTAACCTGCCGGGCCTCCGGCTTCCGCCAGGAGTTCCCGCCGATGAGCAGCAGACCGGCGAAATCCACTGCCAGCGCCTGTGGGATATCATAGTCCGGATTCACGGAAAAACCGCCGATGGACCGGACAGGCGCCGGAGAAACGGACACCGTTCTCACACAAAACGCCTCATTTTGATTGATGGCTGCCGCCAGGGGAGCTGCCTCCCATTCGGCGAATTCGTCAAGCAGGACGAACAGGACTTCTTTCATAAGCGCCTCTCTTTCTCTTGTCAGCAAATAGAGAATGTAGTATGATGGGAAAAATGGCCGGTGGGTTTGAGGAGGGCTTTCAATGGGGGAATTGAGATCGATTTTGGAACGCATCGCCGCGTCCGGCTGGGACCTGACCGCAGTCCCCGCCCGGCAGCGGCTGGACGGGAATTGTGAAAAGCGGACCCTGGTCTCGGCCATCCAACAGGCGGAGCGGGAGTGCGGCAGCTGCGGCCCGCTGTACCGGCGGGCGCCGGAGCTGTTATGAAGGGCTTTGCGCGGAAGGACCTGCTGTTCTCCCTCTGCGGGCTGAACTGCGGATTATGTACGATGCGATTGGGCGGCCACTGCCCCGGCTGCGGCGGCGGAGCGGGAAATCAGAGCTGCGCCATCGCCCGGTGCAGCCTGGAGCACGGCGGCGTGGAATACTGCTGGCGGTGCGGCGAGTTCCCCTGCGGCCGCTATGCGGGGATCGACGCATATGACAGCTTCATCACCCATCAAAACCGGATGGCGGACATGGAAAAGGCCAGACGCATCGGCCCGGCGGCCTATCAGGCGGAGCAGCGGGAAAAGCAGGGGATTTTACGCTTCCTGCTGGAAAATTGCAATGACGGGCGGCGTAAGGGCTTTTTTGCCCTTGCGGTCAATCTGCTGGAGCTGGAAGGGCTTCGATCCGCCGTGGAACAGCTGGCTGCGGAGCCGGGAGAGCGGTCTTCGAAGGAAAAAGCCGCACACGCCGCGGCGCTGCTTCAAGCCCTGGCCGGTCAGCGGGGCGTGGAACTGAAGCTGCGGAAGAAGCCCGGAACATGCAAAAGCTGAGCCGGATTTGGAAATTTTGCGGCTGGCGCCATGGATTTCGACAGAAAGTAAAAGAGCGACATGCTATCATCACCGTAAGGCGAAATGCCTTGCGGTGATTTTTTTGATTAAATTCAGCCGGTTTCGGCTAAAAAATGCACAAAAGAGGCGAAAACTATGGAAATACAGGCAAAAAGCTCAGAGCGGAACCTGCTGCTGGAGTTCAGCGGCGAGCTGGACCATCATGGCGCCCGGAACGCGCTCCGGGAACTGGAGCTGGCAGTGGACGCGGCACTGCCGAAAAAGCTGGTGCTGGACATGGCCGGCGTGTCCTTCATGGACAGCTCCGGCATTGCGCTGATTCTACGGGCGCAGCAGCGGATGCAGCTGCTGGACGGCAGCGTGTTCGTCTGCAACGTGCCGGCGCAGGCGAGACGGGTCCTGGACGCGGCGGGCATCGGCCGGCTGGTCACGATCAAATAAGGAGGTTTACATAATGAAAACCAAGGCATCCAACGAGGTCACGATGGAATTCCCCAGCCGCAGCAGCAACGAGGGCTTCGCCCGCGCTGCCGTGGCGTGCTTTGCCGCCCAGATGGACCCGACGCTGAACGAGCTGGAGGACATCAAGACCGCCGTCAGCGAGGCGGTGACAAACGCCATTGTGCACGGCTACCCGGATTCCATCGGAAAAGTGGTGGTAAAGGCACGGGTTTGTCCGGGCAATGTTCTGGAGCTGACAGTGAAGGACCATGGCCGGGGCATCCCGGACGTGGAGAGGGCCCGCCAGCCCATGTTCACCACCGGAGGGGAGGAGCGCAGCGGCATGGGCTTTACGATCATGGAGAGCTTCATGGACCAGCTGGCGGTCCGCTCCGTGCCGGGCCGGGGGACCACGGTGACCATGAAGAAGAAGCTGGCGCCCCGGATGAAAAAATGAGTGCCGCGTTGGAATTGCTGCGGGCGGCTCAGGAGGGAGACCGGGATGCCTGCGAGCGGGCGGTGATTGAGAACAACGGCCTGATCTGGAGCGTGGTGCGCCGGTATTACGGCCGGGGCGTGGAGCCGGACGACCTGTACCAGCTGGGCTGCCTGGGCTTTTTGAAGGCGGTGCAGGGCTTTGATTTTGAATACGGCACCTGTTTTTCCACCTATGCCGTTCCCAAGATCGCCGGGGAAATCCGGCGGTTTCTGCGGGACGACGGAGCGGTCAAGGTTGGCCGCAGCATTCGGGAGCAAGCACAGACCCTTTACAGCATCCGGGAGCGCCTGCGGCACCAGCTGGGCCGGGAACCGGTGCTGTCCGAGCTGTCCGAAGCGGCAGGACTGACCCCGGAGGAGATCGCCCGGATCGACCTGGCCACGGACACGCCGGAATCCCTGCAGCAGGAGACGGCGGACGGCCTGACCCTGGAGGGCATGCTGGGCACGGAGGCCCCGGAGGAGGGGCTGGTGGAGCGCATCGCCCTGCGGGAGGCCATCGACCGCCTGCCAGAAAAGGAGCGGATGACGATCCTGCTGCGGTATTTCAAGGGGCTGACCCAGGAGCAGACGGCCCG
>JAUNGH010000211.1 GCA_030524605.1 Oscillospiraceae bacterium
TGCGGGGGTCGTCCTCGGGGATGCCGGCCTCGACCTTGCCCACCAGGTCGGCGCCGACGTCGGCGGCCTTGGTGTAGATGCCGCCGCCCACGCGGGCGAACAGCGCCATGAAAGAGGCGCCCATGCCGTTCATGACCATGATGTTGCCCAGGGCGACGGGATCATCCACGCCGAAGGCATAGCGCAGCAGGAAGAACCACATGGTGATGTCCAGCATGCCCAGGCCCACCACGGTGAAGCCCATGACGGAGCCGGAGGAGAAGGCCACCCGCAGGCCCTTGTTCAGGCTTTCGGAGGCAGCCTGGGCGGTGCGGGCGTTGGAGTTTGTGGCGATCTTCATGCCGATGAAGCCGGCCAGCATGGAGAAGATGCCGCCGGTGACAAAGGCGAAGGGGGTGAACTTGGAAAGCATCTTGCCGCCGGAGGCAAAGGCGATGACCAGCAGCGCGATGAACACGACGATAAAGACCTTGAACACCGTCGTATACTGCTGCTTCAGGTAGGCGTTGGCGCCGGCGCGGATGTTGGCCGCGATCTTCTGCATCTTTTGGTTGCCCTCGGAATAGGACATTACCTTTTTGGCCTGCGTCACAGCAAACAGGCCGGCAATGAGCGCGCCGATAAAACCGATCCAGAACAGGTTTTCCATTTTTTCCACTCCTTATTGGTTTTTGTGTGTTTTACAGTGCTCCATTATTTTAACATACGTGAACGTTTTTTCAAGTAACCGGATCGTTTTTTATTACGCAAACGTTGTAATTTTTACGTTTTGAACAAAGTAAGTCATATTTTTCCATGCATTTTATCTTTTTTTGCGTAATTTTTTTCGCAAATTTTCTATTTTTATAGCGCAAATTCTGATAATTAGTTAACAAAGAAGCCTCCCAAGTCGGATCAACTCAGGAGGCTCGCAACTTTTTGCGTGAATTTTTTTGATAATTTTGCGTGAAATTTGCGTATTCGTGTCCAATTGGCCATCAATACATCAGGCGGAAATCCGTGAATACCCAGCGGCCGTTCACGAAGGCGTAGGGGAAGGCCCAGCACTCCAGGCCGGATACCGTTGCCCCGTCCTCATCCAGCAGCTCCACCGCCACGTTGACGGAGTAGACATCCTCTGCCCGCTGCTCCGTCTGGGCGCTGACGCCGCCCTTTCCGGACTCCGGGCTCCGGCCCCGGCCGGTCACGTACAGCGCGCCGTCCATCTCCCGGTAGCGGATCGCCGTCCCGTCGCCGGACAGCAGGCGCTCCGTCACCTCCTCGGAAAATACGCTCCGCAGGCAGGCGCGCAGGTCGTCCAGATCCTCCACACCGGGGTGCTCCACCCGGCGGTAAACAGCGCCGTCCGCCGACGCGGTCTCGCCGTTGTCCTCCAGCGGCGAAAGCTCAAACCAGCTGTAAATGCCGACGGCCCTGTCGTAAGCCGCCAGAATCTCCTCCTCCGTCAGCGGACGCGCCGCCGCTTCCACCCGGGCCGCGCTCATATCTCCGCCCTGCGTCTCCGCGGCGGTCGTCCCGGCGCCGGGCGGCGCCGGTTCCGCCGGGCTCCCATTCCCGGCGGGCTCCCCGCCGGCGCAGCCCGTCAGCAGCAGCGCCAGACACAGGAGCAGGCAGATCTTCTTTCCCATCGCTTCTCTCTCCTCTTTTGGAACCAACGTCCGCATCTCCACGGGAACCATGTGGTCCATCTCTCCAAAAGGGTCTTTTTTCTTTTTTAGCGTATCATATCTGTCATAAAATTTCCACAGAATTTTTTCAATTTTTCACCTTTTTTCAAGCTTTTGCCGCTCCGTGAAAAAAGCCGCCCGGCTGATGCCGGACGGCGTCTGTGAACGGTATTCCACAGTGCTGATTTATCATCAAACAGGCAAGCTGTGCCCGGTCAGGTGCTTTCGCGCTGAAAAAAGAAAACCCACGCCTCTCCGGCGTGGTCAAACTTCTTTTTCCTTACCGCTCACTGGATGTCCAAACGTCATCCGTAAAGATCAAGTCGTCCACGTCTTCCAACAGAATCTTCTTCAAATCCATGATTCTATACCTCCTTTATGTGAATTCTTGGCTAGTATAACAGATTTTTTTCAAAAATGCAAGTCCTTTTATAAATATTTTGCCCAAAGGTGTACCTATTTTTAACATAGTTCCAGCTTTTTTGCCCGTCCCGACCGGCAAATTGCCGGGAAGCTGCGGATTTTCCTTTGCAGGATACGTCTTCTTTGTACATTTTTTCTCTCGCCACGCAAATACTCCTATGCTATAATGTTATAATATTAAAAATCTTTTCTGTATTTTCCATGCATTTTCCTGCGGCGGAGGGGGCCGCATCCGATGACAAAGCATCCGCGAAAGCGCCGCCCGCCCCGCGTGGCTTTGGCGCTGCTTCTTCTGGCGGTCCTGGCCGCGGTCTTCATCCGCTGGGACAACACCGCCTTACAGGTCACACATTCCGACGCCGCCTTTGCCGGTCTGCCGGAGGGCTTCGACGGCTGCCGCATCGTGGTGCTGGGGGACCTGCACACCGCGTATTTCGGCGAGGACAACCGGGACCTGCTGGACGCCGTCCGGGCGGAATCGCCGGACTATATCTTTTTCGTGGGCGACCTGCTGGACGCGCTTCATGACGTCCCGGCGGACTACGCCGCTGCGGCGGCCGGCGGACTCAGCGCCATCGCGCCCACCTATTACGTCACCGGCAACCACGAGTGGGCCATCGGCGGCGTTCCCGAGCTGAAGGAGACCCTGACGGCCCACGGCGTCACCGTTCTGTCCAACCGGTTTGTGGCGCTGGAGCGCGGCGGCGGCACCGTGGTTTTGGCGGGCATCGACGACCCCAACGGTTACGCCGACCAGAAGACGCCGGAGGAGGTGGCCGCCGAGGTCTACGCCGCCTGTGGGGACCCCTTCTGGATTCTGCTGGCCCACCGGAACAACTATTTCCCGGAGCACTACAGCCTGCTGGGGGCCGACCTGGTGGTCTCCGGCCACGGCCACGGCGGCCTGGTGCGCCTGCCCTTCACCGACGGGCTGATCTCCGTGGAGCGAACGCTGTTTCCCTCCTACACCGCAGGGCTTTATGAGGAAAACGGCTCCACACTGTTCGTCACCCGGGGGCTGGGCAACACCGGCTCCACCTTCCGCCTGTTCAACCGCCCGGAGGTGGCGGTGGTGACGCTGCACCGGGGGTAATTCAGCCGGGACGGCAGGCTTCTGACAGCCGTATTCCCAGGCTCAATCCCTGATAAAACGCATGCAGCCCCTGTGCCCGCGCTTGGCCGTCTTTTAATACTCCGGCCAGCCCTCAATATCCGGAATCGTAAGCCGGTAACGGTATGGCAATCCCATTACGTCAGATATTGCACACATAGGGCGAGCCTCCCCAAAAATACAGTTATCTGTATTTTCGAGAATATCACACAGTTATATGGCGGATTTTTATGACGTATCCGTGAGCCGGCTCATGGGCCGCACGGAAAACCGCGCTGTGAACCACTGAAAGGAAACGCCGATTCATGACCGAATTCCACGCCGGACAATTTGATATCGCCGTCATCGGCGCGGGCCACGCCGGCATCGAGGCAGCGCTGGCCGCCGCCCGGCTGGGGCTGGAAACCATCGTGTTCACCATCAATCTGGACGCGGTGGGCAACATGCCCTGCAACCCCGCCATCGGCGGCACCGGCAAGGGCCACCTGGTCCGGGAGCTGGACGCCCTGGGGGGCGAGATGG
>JAUNGH010000212.1 GCA_030524605.1 Oscillospiraceae bacterium
CTGGTGCTTTCTTTTCGTTACGTTGTTTAATTTACAAGGTACACGCCTTTTCGGCAGGTGAAAATTACTGTAGCATAAAGTTTTCAGTTTGTCAACACTTTTTTCAGAAGATTTTCTGACGCCTGTGTTTTCCACACTGTGGCTTTGTGCCCGACAGCTTTGTTAGAATACCAAAGCCTTCCCCAAAAGTCAACCCTCTTTTTCGCAGTTTGTTGATTTTTTTCTTTGATTCCTTATTTTCCACAATTTTGCAGCTTTTGTCACGGAGTTCCACTAATATTTTTAATATTCAGCATCAGTTTTACTTATGCTTTTTCGTGGTTTTTACCAGCCCTTTTCGTCATTTTTACTTTTTCGCCCTTTGAGCACATCCCAGGTTTCCACAAAACAAAGCGGAAGGGGCCTCTGTTTCCCTCCGTTCATTCCCGCGTCCCGCTCAGATATATCGGAGAGGAGACGGGAGTTCCCTCCCGTCTCCTTCTCACCGCAGCAGCACCGGCTGGAGCTGCTCTCCCCGCAGGGCGGCGTCCACCGTCTCCGGCAGCTTGTCGAAGTCTGCCATCAGGGAACAGGGCTTCTGCATAGCATTATCCTGTCCAAAGGGCACAAAATAATAGTTTTTTCGCACCAGCAGCTCACCGATGTTCTTCGCCCCCGCCGACAGGCCGTCGTTGCTGGCCATGGCGATGACCACAGGCCGGCCGTTCCGCAGGTGGGACTTGGCCGCCATGGTGACGGTGGTGTCCGTGATGCCGGCGGCCAGCTTGGCGATGGTGTTGCCGGTGGCCGGCGCGATGACCAGCACATCCAGCAGCCCCCTGGGGCCGATGGGCTCCACGGAGGGGAGGTCGCACAGCACCTCGCGCCCCGTCAGGTCCTCCAGCTTTTCCAGCAGATCGTCGGAGGTGCCGAACCGGGTGTCCGTAAAGGCCGCATTCTCCGAGGCGATGGGAATGACCGTCTCATAAATGGCCGTCAGCTTTTTCAGCGCTTCCAGCACCTTTTCGTGGGTACAGAAGGACCCGCATACCGCAAATCCGACCCGTTCTTTTCTCACACTGGGTCACCTCGTTCTTCCAATAAGATGTAATACACCGCGTCCCGGATGACCGCCGCCGCGGTGCGGGGCACCAGCCGCCCCGGCAGGGATCTGGCCCAGACATGGGGCAAGTCCAGCCGCTCCGCCGCCGCCGGATCGATGCCCTGGACGGAAGCCAGGTCGATGCACAGGCAGTCTTTCGGCAGCTGTGCCAGCAGCGGCTCCTTCAGGACCGGGGAGGGGACCGTGTTGAAGACCGCGCCGAAGGACGACAGCGCTCCGTCCAGCTTCCCGGTCTCCAGCGCCTGGAGGCCGTAGGCACGGATCCAGGCCAGGTCCTCCGGTTTTCGGGCGGTGGCGGTCACGTGGGCGCCCAAGCCGTGGAGCCGGTGGCTCAGGAGCTTTCCGATGCGCCCAAAGCCCAGCACCAGGCAGTCCATGCCCAACAGCGTCCGGTCCAGGCGCTCCATGGCCACCTGGACGGCGGCCTCCGCCGTGGCGGCGGCGTTAGCGACGGTCAGCTCTTCCCGCAGGAAGTAGTCCTCCAGAATCAAGCCGCAGGCCGCCGCCTCCTGGCGCTGCTGGGGCTTCACCTGCCCGGCCAGGATCCGCTGCCGGGGCCGCAGCCGCCGGAACAGGTCCATGGTGGGCACCGGCCCCTCCTCGCAGTTCAGCACGCCGTCCCCCCTGCACAGCGGCAGGGGTAAAATCACCGCCTCCGCCGACGCAGCGCGGTCCAGCGGAACGCTTCCCACGGGCTTCCAGGCGTCCAGACCGTAAGTATAGACGGTGTTTCCATCCGCCGCCAGCAGCCGGGCCAGTTCCGCCTGCCGCCTGTCGCCGCCGATGACGCCAAAGGTCTTGTTCATTCCAGCACTCCCCCTCGCTTTATGGTATGGGGAAAGCCCGCCGGGGGTGATTGCCTTTTTTCCGTCTCCATGGTAAGATGAGGTATCTCTCCGAAAGGAGCACACCAATGAACTATCCCTATCTGCTGTTTGACGCGGACGACACCCTGTTCGACTTCCCCAAAGCCTCCGCCCGGGCGTTTTCCATCATGTGCGGCGCCAACGATATTCCCGACACCCTGGAGGTCTACCGTCAGTACCACGAGATCAACGAGGTGCTGTGGGCCGCCTTTGACCGGGGCGAGGTGACGAAGGAGTTCGTGACGCTGGAGCGGTACGTCCGCTTTATCCGGGCGCTGGGCCTGGAGCGAGACCCCGCCCAGTGCAACCGGGACTACCTGACGGCCCTGGGCCAAAGCGTCTTCCCCCTGCCCCACGCCGGGGAGCTGTGCCGAACGCTTACGGAGCGGGGCCACAGGCTGTATCTCGTCACCAACGCCGTGGCCTCCGTCCAGCGCAGCCGCCTGAAAATCTGCGCCTTCGGCGGTCTCTTCACCGACGCCTTCATCTCCGAGGAGGCCGGGGCCTCCAAGCCCAGCAAGGCATATTACGACTACGTCCGCGCCCGGGTGCCGGATATCACGCCGGAGAACGCCCTTGTCATCGGCGATTCCCTGACCACCGACATCCAGGGCGCCAACAACGCGGGGCTGCCCTGCTGCTGGTTCAACCCCAAGGGAAAGCCCCGGCAAGAGGGCCTGCGGATCGACTATGAGATCGCGGACCTGCGTGAGCTGCTGGACATCGTGTAACGGAGGACGTTATGGAGCATCCCATCGAAACTGTCATCAGCGCCATGATCGCCTACGACGCAGGCGACCCCATGCGCATCCACCACTTTCTGAAGGTCTATGCTTTTGCCCGCCTCATCGGCTTGGAGGAGGGGCTGGACCCGGATACCCAATTCATCCTGGAGACCGCTGCCGTGGTCCACGACATCGGCATCCACAGGGCGGAGGCCGTCTACGGCAGCAGCCACGGAAAGTACCAGGAGGAGCTTGGCCCCGCCGAGGCGGACGCCCTTCTGAGCCGCCTGGGCTGGCCCCGGACGGTCATCGACCGGGTGATGTTCCTGGTGGGGCACCACCACACCTATGCCGGGATCGACGGAGCGGACTATCAAATTCTGGTGGAGGCGGATTTCCTGGTGAATCTCTACGAGGACGACGTGCCGCCTGCGGCCCGGAAGCACGCCTACGAAACGATTTTCAAAACGGAGACGGGCAGGCGTCTTTGCCGGGAGCTGTATCCGGCGGTATGTGAATAAAGAACGGAGCCGGAGGGGCAAGCCCCTCCGGCTCCGCTCTTTGTCCAGTCAGGCGTGGTATTCCCACTTTTCTTCCGTGAGCTGGTGGTCTGACCACTCGTTATTCGGCTTGGTCTCCGTCATGCGAAAGCCGTGTTTGCCGTAAAGATGCCTGGCAGGTTTCAGGATGTCGATCGTCCACAGGGCCAGATCCCAATACCGGCGCTCTCTGCAAAAATCCATTGCGGTCTCCAGCAGCCTGTTCCCGATCCCCAGGCCCTGAATCTCCGTGCCGACGCCAAACCACCGGAGCTGCGCCGCATGATCTCCCCGCCTGACGACCGCGATGGAGCCGACGATCTCCCCATCCTGCTCGGCCACCCACATCTGGTTTCCCTGGGGATCGTCAAACAGCTCCGCCATCCCCTTGATAAAATATTTTTCCACGGAGCCATTGAAGTGGTACTGCTGCTCATAGAGCCTGTAATAGAAACAGCATACCAGGCTCGGATCCCCC
>JAUNGH010000213.1 GCA_030524605.1 Oscillospiraceae bacterium
CGTGGCCGCCGCCCACGCCGGTGCCGCGCTGGCGGCCCACGGCGTCGATCTCGTCAATGAACACAATGGCGGGCGAGGTCCGCTTGGCCTGGTCGAACAGGTCCCGGACGCGGCTGGCGCCCACGCCCACATACAGCTCCACAAAGTCGGAGCCGGAGATGGACAGGAAGCCCACGCCGGCCTCCCCCGCCACGGCCTTGGCAAGCAGCGTCTTGCCGGTGCCCGGCGGGCCCACCAGCAGCACGCCCTTGGGGATGCGGGCGCCCAGGGAGATATACTTCTTGGGGTCCTTCAGGAACTCCACGATCTCCTGAAGCTCCTCCTTCTCCTCGTCGGCGCCGGCCACGTCGTCAAACGTGACCTTTTTGTCCTGATCCGTCAGGGTGCGGGTCCGGGCGGAGCCGAATTTCGCCATCCGGTCCGGCCCCATGCCGCCGCCCTGGGCGCGGAAGATGAAGAAGTAGAACAGGAAGCCCAGCACCAGGATGGTCAGGACCCAGGGGAGCAGCAACTCCACCCAGTTGGTGGAGTGGTCCTGATGATAATCGTAGGACTTGATGACGCCCTTGGCGGCCTGCTCTTGGACCAGGTCGTTCAGATCGTCATAAAAGAGGTCGAAATCGTACAGCTCATAGACCAGGGTCCTGCTGCCGTCCACCTCCTCCCGGAGATTCATGGTCAGCAGGTTGTCCCTGATGGTAAAGGACTCCACCTTCTCCTGCCGGAACAGCTGCTCCACCTGGGAGTACTCCAGCTGGGGTGCCTGGCTGTTGGTCTGCCAGATCCAGCTCATGCACAGGACAATCACCAGGGCCAGGAAAATGAAGCTGAAATTGGATGCGCGGTACTGTTTTGTCAAAAAGGTCCCTCCTTTGGGGATATTGCCGTTTTATGGATCAGCCGGAATAGACTTCCGGCTTCAAAACGCCGATGTAGGGCACGTTCCGGTACTGCTGGCAGTAGTCCAGGCCGTAGCCCGTTCCCACCGGACAAGTCCGGCGGGAGCCCTGTTGATCTGATCCAACCGGGCCGAAGTGAATCCGGCCCGGTTCGAGATCTTGCCTTCGGCAAGATGCTCGGACGCCGGTTCCGGCGGCGGCGCTTTGCGCCGCCCGTGGCGGTCTCCGGCCTCAGACGCCGGAATAGACTTCCGGCTTCAAAACGCCGATGTAGGGCACGTTCCGGTACTGCTGGCAGTAGTCCAGGCCGTAGCCCACCACGAACTCGTCCGGCACCACGAAGCCCGCCAGATCGGCAGTAATGGCCTTGGTGCGGCGGGAGGGCTTATCCAGCAGCGTCACGATGGTGATGGACGCGGCGCCCTTGGTCATGAAATACTGCTTCAAAAAGGCCAGGGTGTTGCCGGAGTCCAAAATGTCCTCCACAATGATCAGGTGGCGGCCGGTGATGTCCTGCTGGATGTCGTGGTTGATCTTCACCCGGCCGGAGGACACGGTGGCGTTCTCGTAAGAGCTGACGGCGATAAACTCCACGTCGCTCTTGACCTGGCACGCCCGCACCAGGTCCGCCATGAACACGAAGGAGCCCTTCAAAACGCTGAGAAACAGCGGATTCTTGCCCTGAAACTTCTCATACAGCTCCTCCCCCATCTCCGCGATGCGGGCCTTCAGCGCCTCCTCCGTCACCAGGACCTTCAGGATATCGTTTTCCATCTCACTTCTCATGTGCTGCTCTCCTCTGTCTCTTTGATGATTTGAATAAACCGGCAGGGCTCGCCCTCCGGCAGGTATTCCGCGTCCACGCCCAGACGCCACACGGCGGCCAGGCGGCCATCCGCATAGATGGCGGGCAGGCGGCCCCGCTGATCCAGGCCGATGTGCCGGTCAACGCACAGCCGCTTGACACTGCGGCCCCCTCTGGCCCCAGGCAGCGTCAGCCGGTCTCCCGGCGCCGCAGGGCCAACGGTGACGGCCCGGTTCTCTCCGGCCCTCCGCCCCCGCAGGGCCAGGCCCTCCCCCTCCCGGCGGTCCAGCAGGGTCAGGGTGTAGTCCCCCCAGCGGAGGGGCGTGTTCAGGCGCAGCTCCGCCCGCTGCATCGTTTCCCGGCGGCTGACGGAAAGGGTGTCTCCTTCCCTCCGGGCCGCCAGGCCATAGGGCAGCGTCACTTCCCCCGCTCCCCGGCCCGCAAGGTCCAGCACCGCCGCCATGTGGGCCGCCGTAAAGTCCTTGCGGCGGCCTGCGGCGGCAGCCAGCATCTGCATCACGGCCCGCTCCGCCAGCGCCGGCGGCGCCTCCAGCAGCGTCCGGCAGGAGACGGATACGCCGTCTCCCGCAAAGGCGGCCTGCTCCAGCAGCCCCGCCGCCAGACGCTCCATGCCCTCGCTCTCGCGGCTCAGGATACCCGCCGCAGCGCTGATATTCTCCACAGCGCGGCCGTTCAGCTCCCGCAGCACCGGCAGGACCTGGTGCCGCAGCACATTGCGGGCCGCGCCGTCCAGTTCATTGGTCTCATCCTCCACATGAGGGATGCCGTGGGCGGCGGCATAGGCCGCCAGCTGTTCCCTGCCGGTCCGTAAAAAGGGCCGGTAAATGTTGCCCCGCACCTGGGGGATGCCCGCCAGCCCCGCAGAGCCGGTGCCCCGGATCAGGTTCAGCAGGACCGTCTCCGCGTTGTCATCGGCGTGGTGGGCGGTCAGGATGGCGCAGCACTGCTCCCGGTCCGCCGTCTCCTCCAAAAAGGCATACCGCAGCTTCCGGGCGGCCTCCTCCACGGAGAGGCCCTCCGACGCGGCCAGGGCCCGGGTGTCACCCCGGCCCGCCGCGAAGGGGATGCCCCGCTCCCCGCAGCAGTCCCGGACGAAAGCTTCGTCCCGGTCCGCCGCCGCGCCCCGGAGCCGGTGGTTGAAGTGGGCCGCCACGGGGACAAAGCCCATCCTCCGCCCCCAGGTGTCCAGCAGGGCCAGCAGGCACATGGAATCCATCCCGCCGGACACGGCGCACAGCACCCGCCCGCCCTCCGGAAAGTGCTCCCGCAGAAATGCCCGGGCGGAGGGCAGCTCATTCGTCATCGTCATAGCGGTTATCCAGGGTGGAGAAGGTGGTATACTCCGGCATCCAGCGCAGCTCTACCTTGCCGGTCTCGCCGTGGCGGTTCTTCGCCACGATGCACTCGGCGATGTTGTGCTTTTCGGAGTCCTCATTATAATAGTCGTCCCGGTACAAAAACAGAACGATATCCGCATCCTGCTCGATGGCGCCGGATTCCCGGAGGTCCGACAGCATGGGCCGTTTGTCGTCCCGCTTCTCATTGGCGCGGCTGAGCTGGCTCAGGCAGACCACGGGGACGTTCAGCTCCTTGGCCATGATCTTCAGCATACGGGAGATATCGGACACCACCTGCTGGCGGTTGTCGCCGCTGCGGGTCTGCCCGCCGGCGGAGGTCATCAATTGCAGATAGTCGATGACCACCAGGCCCAGGCTCTCCAGACGGCGGCACTTGGCGTTCATGTCGGCCACGGACAGCATGGGGTTGTCGTCGATGCGGATGTCCAGCTTGTTCAGAACGGTGGCGGCCCCGGCGATCTTCTCCCAGTCCGTCTCCCGCAGGGCGCCGGTCTTCAGGCGGTTGTTCTCCACCAGGGCCTCGGAGGAGAGCAGGCGGGTGGCCAGCTGCTCCCGGGACATCTCCAG
>JAUNGH010000214.1 GCA_030524605.1 Oscillospiraceae bacterium
GTCAGAGAAGGGATTCACGGTCTCGGCGGGCTTCTCGGGCTCAGCCGGGGTCTCGGGCTCGGCGGCGGGCAGAGCGTTGTAGGTGCCGCCCTCCTTCACGTCCACCTCCACGGCGCCCTGGGAGACCAGCTTGCCGGTCTTGGCCTCGGAATTGTCCACAATGGTCAGGGTGTAGCCGCTCTGGACCTCGAGGACGGCGCAGTCCTTCGCGCCGGTCAGGGTGTGGCCGTTGAGGTCGATGGTCACGTCATGGGAGGCCACGGTCATGGTCTGGCCGCCCATAAGTCCGTTGTAGTCGCTGGAGCCGATGACTACCGCTGCAGTCAGCTCCACGTCGGTGTCCAGGCGGGCGGAGACGGGCTTGTCCTCCGTCTGGGACATGATGGCGCCCAGAAGCACCGTGTAAGTCTGGTCGCCCACGACGATCTTCTGATCCTCCTGCGCGGCAGAGGCGGGGATGGCCAGGCCCAGGCACAGCGCCAGAGCCAGGCACAGGGATGCAAGTTTCTTCTTCATGCTTTTTCTCCTTATGTATGTATTTGACCGACCGGACAGCCTCCTCTGGAAACCATCCGGATAAGCCCGGATCCGGCGGGCAGAATCCCATGGGGCGAAAAATTTCCACCCGGGGCGCCGCCGGAAACATAGAGGCGGTGTCTGGTGTGAACACAGCACCGCCTGACAATATCAAAACGCGTCGCACAAGTCCCTGTTCCGGCCGTCTTGCAAAAGCGGGCGCGGGCCGGTATAATGGGGCGGGGACAGTCCGCCGGACTGTCGTGCAAAGCGGCATAAGAACGCTTCATGGGAGCATGGGGGCGGAATCCCGCCGTGTTCAGCTGCAATTTATGCTTCCAAATCTGATTTTAGCCGATTTCCATTGGGAAAGCAAGATGCTTTTCTGATTTTGAGGGCGCGGGACGCGGCGGGCGCCCGCGCTTTGCCCATATGAGGAAGGAGGGAGCGGGATGACCATCCGCTGTTACCGTCCCGGGGATCTTTCCCCGCTGCTGCAGCTTTTTTACGACACCGTGCACACCGTCTGCGCCGCCGACTACACTTCCGCCCAACTGGACGCCTGGGCGCCCGAAGAACCGGATGCCGCCGCGTGGGACGCGTCCCTCCGCAGCAGGGCCACCCTGATTGCAGAGGAAAACGGCGTGATGCTGGGCTTCGGCAATATTGGGCCGGACGGGTATCTGGATCTGCTGTATGTTCATAAGGACCACCGGCGCCGGGGCGTTGCCGCCGTCCTCTGTGATTTTTTGGAGACGCTGTACCCTGTGGAGCGGGTGACGGTCCACGCCTCTGAAACTGCACGGCCCTTCTTTGAAAAGCGGGGCTACCGCGTCCTGCGGACCCAGCAGGCGGAGCGCCGGGGGCAGGCGCTGACCAATTACGTCATGGAAAAGGAGCTGATCTGATGGATATCATCGCCGCCATCGCCACCGGCGCAAACCCCACCGCCATCGGCATCGTCCGGGTGTCCGGCGAAGGGTGCTTCGCCCTGTGCGGGCGGGTGTTCCGCGCCGCCAACGGGCGGCCCTTCGGGGCGCAGGAGTCCCGCAAAATGGCATATGGCGAAATGCTGGACCGGGAGGGCCGTGTCATCGACCGGGGATTGGCCGTCCGCTTTCCCGGCCCCAACAGCTACACCGGGGAGGACTGCGCCGAGTTCCACTGCCACGGCTCCCCGGTGGTGCTGCGGGAGCTGCTGGACGCCCTGTTCGCCGCCGGGGCCCGGCAGGCCGGGGCGGGGGAGTTCACCAAGCGGGCCTTCCTCAACGGCCGCCTGGATCTGACCCAGGCGGAGGCCGTGGTGGATCTGATTGACGCGGAGACCGCTGCCGCCGCCCGGAACGCCGCCGCCCAGCTGGACGGCGGCCTGCGCCGGACGCTGGAGCCCATCCAGGACGCGCTGCTGGACATCTCCTCCCGGTTTTACGCCGTGGTGGACTATCCGGACGAGGACATCGAGGACGTGGAGCCGGAGCACATCGCCCGGGCGCTGCAAACCGCAGACGCTTCCCTGACCCGCCTGCTTGCCACCTGCCGGCGGGGCAAGGTGCTGAAATCCGGTGTCCGCACCGCCATCGTGGGACAGCCCAACGCAGGAAAATCCTCTCTTTTAAACGCCCTGGCGGGGTATGACCGGGCCATCGTCACCGACATCCCCGGCACCACCCGGGACACGGTGGAGGAGTCCGTCCTCTGCGGCGGCGTGCTGCTGCGGCTCATTGACACCGCCGGCATCCGGGACACGGAGGACGCGGTGGAGCGGCTGGGCGTGGAGCGCAGCCGCAGGGCCATGGAGAGCGCGGACCTGGTGCTGGCGGTGGTGGATGGGACCCAAAAGCCCGACGGCGGAACATCAGAGCTCTTTCGGCTGGCCGCCCGCAGTCCCCGCTGGATTGCGGTATACACCAAGCGGGATATTGCCCCGCCCCGGATGATACCGGCGTCCTCGCCTGCGCCCGCCTTCGCCCCTGCCGCCAGCGTATCCGTCTCCTCCGTCACCGGAGAGGGCCTGGACAAGCTGGAGGCGGCCGTGGCCGCCCTGTTCCCCGCCGGAGACCCGGGGGACTCCGGCAGCCTGCTGACAGACGCGCGGCAGGAGGAAGCCGCCCGCCGGGCCCGGGACGCCGTCCGCCGGGCCGCCGGGGCCCTGGCCGCCGGGCTGACTCCCGACGCGGTGCTGACCGACGTGGAGGAGGCGCTGGACGCCCTGGGCGAGCTGACGGGGCGCACGGCGAAGGAGGAGATTGTCTCCCGCATCTTCTCCCGGTTCTGTGTCGGAAAGTGACAAATATGCGGTTTTAAACTTCGCAAAACGTGGTTTACAAAATGACATTACAGTGGTAAAATCCTTGTATATCCGTTATTCGTTTCCAGGAAAAGGAGGAATTTGCGTGAGTGATTTGACGGAACTGCAGGAGCGCCTGCGGACCCAGCGGCCCGTGGCGTGGGAGCAGCTCCCGGATTTTGCCCTGTACATGGATCAGGTGCTCAGCTATATGGACCGCCAGGTCATCCGCTTCGGCGAAGAGGACGCCCTGACCGCCGCCATGGTGAACAACTACACCAAGAGCGGCCTGGTGCCCAGAGCCGAGGGGAAGAAGTACGGCCGGGAGCACCTGGCCTATCTCACGGCCATCTGCGTGCTGAAGCGGGTCATGTCCGCCAGGGACATGGACCTGCTGCTGCGGGAGGAACTCCAGGGAGACCGGCCGGTGTCGGACGGCTACGCCGCCTTCTGCGCCAGTTTGGACAAGGCCCTGAACATCACCGCCGACGAGATGGCGGACCGCGCCGGGAGGGACACCCTGGCGGACTCTGCCATCCACTTCGCCCTGCTGAGTTACGCCGCCGGCGTTGCCAGCAGCCGCTATGTCGCCCTGCTGCGCCGGCAGCAGTCCGGGGAAGAACCCGCCCGCGCCAAGGCACGGAGCAAAAAGGAAAAGGAGCGTGACTGACCATGCGCGATTATGTGATCATGACGGACAGCTGCTGCGACCTGACCGCCGAAATGGCGGAGGAGCTGGAGCTGGAAGTCCTGCCGTTGAGTCTGCAGATGGGGGATCAGACCTACCGCAACTGGCTGGACGGACGGGAGATCGGCTTCCGGGATTTCTATGCC
>JAUNGH010000215.1 GCA_030524605.1 Oscillospiraceae bacterium
GAGGATAACGCCGCCAGATGCTCAAGATGCCCCGAAAAACCGTATTGCCCTTTGTCCACTGAGGGTAGTATCAGTGTATCAAACTCCCGCCCCAAAAGCAACCGAGGAGATCAATTTTTCCGCTGTTGCAAATGCCGCTTACAAATCCAAAATATTAGGATATTCTAATAATGAAAATCAGGCAAGGACGGTGAAAAGGATGGAAAACCGCATAGACTATGAACGGCGGGCGGAACTGCTGAAGGCCCTGGCCCACCCTGTGCGGCTGCGGATCGTCCACGGCCTGCTGAACGCGGGCTGCCGCAACGTGCGCTGCATGGAGGAGCACATCGGCATCTCCCAGTCCTGTATCTCCCAGCATTTGCAGCGGCTGCGGGCAGCGGGCGTCGTGGCGGCGGAGCGGTGCGGCAACGAGGTCTATTACCGCGCCGCGTCCGGAGAGGTGGCCGTCCTGGTGGCGGCGCTGATGGGAGAGGAGGCGGAGCGCTATGTCCTATGACGTGCTGGTCATCGGCGGCGGCCCGGCGGGACTGTCGGCGGCGCTGAACGCACGGGCCAGAGGGCGCAGCGTTCTGGTGGTCTCCAACCCTCTGGAGGAAAATCCCCTGTGGCGGGCGGAGAAGGTGGACAATTACCTGGGGCTGCCCGGCATGTCGGGCGCGGAGCTGCTGACGGCGCTGCGCCGCCACGCGGAGAGCGCCGGGGCGGCGTTCCGCGCCGGAAAGGCGCTGAGCACCGTCCGCATGGGGGACACCTGGTACGTCAGTATCGAGAGCGACATGGAGAATGCGAAGGCCGTTGTGCTGGCCGCAGGCGTGGCCCGGGGCAAAAAGTTCCCCGGCGAGGCGGAGTTTCTGGGCCGGGGCGTCAGCTACTGCGCCACCTGCGACGGGATGCTGTACCGGGGGAAGAACGTGGCGGTGCTGGGCTACAGCGACACGGCCCGGCGGGAGGCGGAGTTCCTGGCGGGCATCGGCTGCTCCGTCACCTACTTCGACCGGCCCAGGTCCTGCGCCATCACCGGCGGAGACCGGGTGGAGGCCGTCACCTGCGGCGGCGAGACGGTGCCGGTGGACGGCGTGTTCCTCCTGCGGCCCGCCATGGCCCCCGCGGACCTGTTCCCGGGGCTGACGGTGGAGAACGGCTATGTGGCTGTGGACCGGAAAATGGCCACCAACCTGCCGGGACTGTTTGCGGCGGGAGACTGCACCGGCGGCCCCCTCCAGGTGTCCAAGGCCGCCGGAGAGGGACTGGTGGCGGGCCAGAGTGCCGCCGGATACGCGGCGGAGATCATGAGAAGAAACAAGTGAATGATAAATAAAAGGAGAAATTATTATGGCAATCAAACATTTCAAGACTGCGGAATTCGACGCTGCCGTGGACGCGGCGCCCCTGGCGATGGTGGACTTCTGGGCCTCCTGGTGCGGCCCCTGCAAGATGCTTTCCCCGGTGGTGGAAACCATTGCGGACCAGTACGAGGGCAGGGCTCTGGTGGGCAAGGTGAACGTGGACGAGGAGCCGGACCTGGCCCGGCGCTTCGGCGTCATGAGCATCCCCACGGTGGTGTTCCTGAACCGGGGCCGGGAGTTCGACCGGAAGGTGGGCGTCATGCCCGCCGAGGCGTTTACCGAGGTTCTGGACGCGAATCTGTAAACAAGGAAGCAAGCTGTCCGCACTTTGCGCGGACAGCTTGCTTTTTTATTCCGCGAAGATTTCCGCCAGCAGGGGCATGGCATCGTCCAGGCGGGCGGGGTCCAGCCCGGCGTAGTTCACCACCAGCGTGTGGGCATAGCGGGAGCCGGGCACGGCCTCGTACTCCGACAGAAAGGCCAGCCGGACGCCCAGAGCCCCGGCCCGGCGGCGGATGTCCCCGTCCGGCTGTTTTGTGTCCAGCCGCAGCAGGAAGTGGAGCCCCGCGCCCTGCTCGGAGAAGGTGACGCGGTCTGCAAAGGGGCTGTTCTGGAAGGCGTCGATCACCGCCGCCCGGCGGGCGCGGTACTCCTTCCGCATCCGGGAGAGGTGCTGCTCGTAATACCCGCCGGACAGAAACCGGGCCAGGACGTGCTGCTCCAGCACGGGCACCGTGCAGGCGTAAAAATCCAGCTCCCGCCGGTACCGCTCCAGCAGCCGGGGCGGCAGGATCATGAAGCCCATACGCATGGAGGGGGAGATGGTCTGGGAGAAGGTGTTCATGTACACCACCTGCCCCCGGGCGTCGATGCTCTGGAGGGTGGGGATGGGCCGCCCGGCGAAGCGGAACTCGCTGTCGTAGTCGTCTTCGATGATGACGCCGCCGCGCTCCTCCGCCCACCGCAGCAGGGCCTGCCGACGGCCGATGGGGGTGACGATGCCCGTGGGGTAGTGGTGGGTGGGGGAGATGTGGACCACGTTGGCCCCGGAATCCTCCAAGGCCCGGGGGTTCATGCCCTGCCGGTCGATGGGTACCGGCACGCAGGCGGCACCGCACTTGGAGTAGACCTGCCGGATTTTCGGATAGCCGGGGTCCTCCACGGCAAAGACCGCCTCCCGGCCAAGGAGCTGGGCCAGCAGCAGGTACAGGTATTCCGCACCGGCGCCCACCACGATCTGCTCCGGCGACACCGCCATGCCCTTGAAGTCCCGCAAATCGTCGGCAATGGCCTGCCGCAGGGCGTACAGGCCCTGGTGGGGCGTGGGGGAGAGGATGGCCGCACCGCCCTCGGACAGCACCTGCCGGGTCAGCCGCGCCCAGGTGGACACCGGGAAGCGGGAGCCGTCCACCTGGTTGCGGCCCAGGTCCAGCCGCCAGACCCTGGCGGGCGGCTCCGCCGGGATGGGCGCGGGGGCGGCGGGCCTGGGGGCCCGGTCTACCGGGGCCACGAAAAAGCCCCGCTTGGGCCGGGTGTAGACGTAGCCCTCCGCCTCCAGCTGCTGGTAGGCTCCTTCCACCGTGATGACGGACAGGTGCAGATGCTCCGCCAGCGCCCGCTTGGAGGGCAGGCGCTCGTCCGTCGCCAGGGTCCCCTCCAGAATGTCCGCGCGGATGCAGCGGTACAGGTATTCGTAAAGGGGCAGGCCGCCCCGGTCCTCCATGGAATAGGTCAGCATGCAGGCGCCTCCAATCTGGCCTTATAAAAAAGTTTGATTTTGGCTATTTCAATCATATCACAACCGGGCTATGATGGCAATACCGAGAAACACATGGAAGGAGAAGACAAACATGGAAAGGACGACGAATCAAAGCCGGACCAGGCTGCTGGTGATGACGGGCCTGTTCGCGGCGCTGGGCTGTGTGGCCACGATGGTGCTGCAGGTGCCCTCTCCCACCGGCGGCTATATGAACCTGGGCGACACGGTGGTGATCCTGGGGGCCTATCTGCTGGGGCCTGTCTGGGGCGCTGTCGCCGGAGGCGTCGGCCCCGCGCTGGCGGACCTGCTGTCGGGCTACATGGTGTATGTCCCGGCGACGCTGGTCATCAAGGCCGTTATGGGCTTCCTGGCGGCGGTGCTGTACCGGGCCGCCGGCAAAAAAACGTGGGGCGTGCTGGTGTGCGCCGTCGTGGCGGAGATCCCCATGGTGGCGGGCTACTGGCTGTTCGACGGCTTC
>JAUNGH010000216.1 GCA_030524605.1 Oscillospiraceae bacterium
ATCAAGTCCCAGCTGCTGACGGCGGCGCTGGAGGAGGGCTACCGCAACCAGATCATGAAGGGCAAGTTCCCCGGCTGCGTCCTGTCCGTGACGCTGCCGGTGACGGCGGTGGACGTCAACGTCCACCCGGCCAAGACACAGGTGAAGTTCGCCCGGGAGCGGGAGGTGTTCGACGCGGTGTACCACACCGTGCTGGACTGCCTGGACGCCAGGGGCGCGCCCATCCCGGCCCCGAAGCCGGTGGAACAGGCGGTGAATCCCCGGAAGGACTTTTTCCAGTCCATGGACGCCAGGACCTACCGGGAGCAGGGCGCGAAGAGCGCGGCCAGGCCGCCGGAGCGGCCCGCAGTCCCCGCCCGGCCCGCCTGGGACACGGAGTGGAAGGCTGGGGCCAAGGTGGCGGACAGCGCTCCGGAAAAGCCCGCCTACCGGACCTTCCAGCCCGCGGCGAAGCCCACCGGCTCCGCCCTGGGCAAGCCGCCCGCCTCTGTGGCGGCAAGGCCCGCGGAAGCGCTGCCTGCGGAGAAAGCGCCCGCCCCGCCGGAGGCCCCCGTGAAGCCGGAGGCGGCCAGGCGGCCCTTCGTGCCCGCCATCCCGGCGGCGCAGCAGGCGCTGGAGCTGCCGGAGCAGCAGACCATCGAGCTGCCAAAGGAGGCCCCCTGGCGCATCGCCGGGGAGGTGCTGCACACCTACATCATCTGCGAGAGCGGGGACGGCTGCGTCTGGCTTATCGACAAGCACGCCGCCCACGAGCGGATCAACTTCGACCGGCTGAAGGCGGCACAGGAGCCACCCATGCGGCAGACGCTTTTGAGGCCCATTGCGGCGGAGCTGGACCGGGAGGCCGGGGCGCTGCTGCTGGAAAACCTGGAGCTTTTGGAGCAGTTCGGCTTTGCCTGCGAGGACTTCGGCGACGGGGCCATCCTGGTGCGGGAGGTCCCGGCGGACATCGACGCCGGAGACACCGTGGCCACCCTGGAGGAGTTTGCGGAAAACCTGAAGACCGGCCGGGACCCGGCGGAGAAGCGGGAGAACCTGCTGCACACCATGGCCTGCAAGGCCGCCATCAAGGGCGGCTGGACCAGCGACGTGTCGGAACTGAAGGTGCTGGTGGAGAAGGTCCAGAGCGGCGAGGTGCGCTTCTGTCCCCACGGACGGCCCGTGGCGGTGAAGCTGACCAAATACGAGCTGGAGAAGATGTTCAAGCGCGCCTGACGGCGAACAAGGAGGAACAGACATGGCCAAAAAGGACGAGCGGTTCGTCAAGACGTATGAGCAGGGCGTGGTGAACGTCTCGGAGATCTGGGTGGACAGGGAGACCGGCGTCAACTATTTTTACCACGCGGCGGGCAGCGGCGCGGGCCTGACGCCCCTGCTGGACCGGGACGGAAAGCCTGTTATCACGACGGTGTACGACGAGGAGTAAGCGATGAAAGTATTATTTGTGGACTGCTGTATCAGCCAGCGGGGGGCAGGCTCCCGGACCCGTGCCCTGGCGGACGCGTTTTTGAAGGCTTTCCGGGCGGCGCACCCGGACGCGGAGATCGAGACCGTGCCGCCGGAGACACTGCTGGCGCTGAAGCCCTTCGCGCCGGAGATGCTGGACGAGCGGGACGCCCTGGCCTCTGTGGGAGCCTGGGACGCGCCGGTATTCGGCCTGGCCCGGCAGTTCCGGGGGGCGGACCGCGTCGTGGTGGCCGCGCCCTTCTGGGATCTGAGCTTTCCGGCGGCGCTGCGGACATACATTGAATACATCTCCGCCAACGGGCTGACGTATCATTATGAGGAAGACGGCTGTCATGGAGATTGCCATGCTGCGCGGCTGGTGTATCTGACCTCCGGCGGCGACTTTGAGCGGGAGGACAGCGCCGGCGTGCTGCACTGGCGGCAGCTCGCCGCCATGTTCGGCATCGGACAGTTCGACTATGTGTTTGCCGGGGGATTGGACATCGACCCGGCCAAAACGCCGGAGCTGCTGGAAGCGGCCTGCGCCCTGGCGGAAAAGCTGGCGGAGACCTTCTGAAAGGGGCATCCTATGAGACGGGCCGCGCTTTTGGCGGCGGCGCTGGTGTGCCTGACGCTGACGGCTTGCGGCAGCGGCCCCTATGCCCTGCTGCGGGAGCAGATGGAGACCGCCAAGGCCGAGGGCCGCGTGGTGACGGAGAACGGCGATGTGACCGCCGGCGCAGAGGTCTGGACGGCATTTTGCGAGGCGGCCCAGGCCGGGGAGACCGCCGAAGTCCGTCTGGCGGACTGGTACGACGCAACGGATTCCAGCCCGGCGCGCCTGTACTTCTACACGCTGGATTTTGACGGGGAGGTCTACACCCTCGCCGCCGAGTACGGAAATGGAAACGGCGGCGATCCGTGGCAGGACAGCTATACGGAGCTGCTGAGCTTTTCCTATGTGCCGTCAGGAGCTGCCGCGGAGGAGTATGAGAGCTGCACGGGGTATTGGCTGGCCAACGACCCGGAGCTGACCCTGGAAGACATCCGCCGCTCGGAGACGGCGTCGCTGGAGTCGCAGATGGTGGACGCCCATTGCGTATATACCCAACGTGTCCCGAAGGGCAGCGGGACGGAAACCAAAACTGAGCTGCCTTGAGAGGAGGAATACCATGGCCCCGAAGATCGTCTGCGTCGCCGGCCCCACGGCCTGCGGAAAAACCACCCTGGGCATTTTGCTGGCGAAAAAGTTCAACGGGGAAGTGGTCTCCGCCGACTCCATGCAGATCTACCGGGGCATGACCATCGGCACCGCCGCCCCCGGGCTGGCGGAGATGGACGGCGTGCCCCACCATATGATCGCGGTGGCGGACCCGGCGGAGCAGTGGTCCGCCGCCCGGTACGCCGAACGGGCTATCCCCATCATCGACGATATCCTGGCCCGGGGAAGGCTGCCCATTCTGGTGGGCGGCACCGGGCTGTGGCTGGACGCGGTGGTGAAGGGCCACGGCTTCGCCGGGGGCTGTGCCGGGGGCGCCGTCCGGCGGCAGCTCCAGCGGCGGCTGGAGACGGAGGGCATCGCGCCCTTACTGGAGGAGCTGCGCCGGGTGGATCCGGCGGCGGCAAAGCGGCTGCACCCGGCGGATGAGAAGCGCATCCTCCGGGCGCTGGAGGTGTATCTGGAGACCGGAAAGACCATCACTGCCCACAACGAGGAGACGAAGCGCGTCCCGCCCCGGTACGACGCCGTGTGGATCGGCCTTCGGTTTTCGGACCGGGCGGATATGCGGGCCCTGATCGACCGGCGGGTGGACAGGATGGTGGAGGAGGGCCTGCTGGACGAGGTCCGCGCGCTGCTGCAAAGCGGCTTGCCCCGGGAGGCCACGGCCCTCCAGGCCATCGGCTACAAGGAATTCCTGGGGGTGCTGGAGGGCGCCGCCACAGAGGCGGAGGCTGTCGAAGAGGTGAAGCTCCGCTCCCGGCAGTACGCCAAGCGCCAATTGACCTGGCTGCGGCGGAATCCGGCCATCCACTGGATTATTTGGGAAAAAGAACGGGATTTTGGGCGGGCCCTACAGGTTTCGACGGAAATCCTGGCCGCCGCAGGCGTATCCTAGCCTCAGGCGGA
>JAUNGH010000217.1 GCA_030524605.1 Oscillospiraceae bacterium
TTTGTTTGCACGATCAGACCGCTCTGGTGACCTTACCGGAACGCATACACCGGGTACAAACATACACATGGCGGGGGGTACCATTGACGATTGCCTTCACCCGCTTCACATTGGGCTTCCAGGGACGATTGGAACGCCGGTGGGAGTGAGAGACCTGAATGCCGAAGGTCACGCCCTTATCGCAAAACTCGCACTTTGCCATCCGTTGCACCTCCTTGCTGTTGCGTACTCCATGCCATTTTCACAGGCACAGCTGATATAATAACAGAAATATTCATAAAATGCAAGAAGAATTTTCAAAAAAATCGAGGTTTTCCGCAAAGTTTTTTGCCGGGAGCCGGAAATGGCGAAAGTGTTGCGGAATCAGGGAAATTCATATATAATAAGGGCAAGTGCAAAACGGCGGAATTTTAACTGCTTGGCCGGGCTTCGCGCGATCTCAAAGGACGGGCGCGGAAAAGACTCCGGGCCGGAAAGGCGAGGAAATCACCATGCGTGACAACGGACTGAAAATCACAGAATTTGTAAAGCTGTTCAATTTGGAGGTGCTGAACCATGGCGCCGAATACGAGACGGCCAGGCTGACCATTACGGATGTGAACCGGCCCGGTCTCCAGTTCCATAACTTTTACGATTACTTCGACCCCCGCCGTCTCCAGGTCATCGGCAAGGCGGAGATCATGTACCTGAAGGGCCTGACGGAGGAACAGCGCCGCATGTGCTTCGACAACCTGTTCCTGTACGACATCCCGGCCCTTGTCATCGCCCGGGGCCTGGATTGCTTCCCGGAGTGTCTGGAGAGCGCGAAGGAGCATGAGCGGACGTTGCTGCGCACCCAGGAGACCACGGTGGACTTCACCAGCCACACCATCGAATTTTTGAACCGCGTCCTGGCTCCCTGCATCACCCGCCACGGTGTGCTGCTGGACATCTACGGCGAGGGTGTCATGATCACCGGCGACTCCGGCGTGGGCAAGAGCGAGGCGGCCATTGAGCTTATCATGCGGGGCCACCGCCTGGTGGCGGACGACGCGGTGGAGCTGCGCCACATCTCCGGACAGCTCGTCGGCACTGCGCCGGAGGTCATCCGCCACTATATCGAACTGCGGGGCATCGGCGTCATCGACGTGCGGCAGCTCTTCGGTATGCGGGCCATCAAGGTGGAGTCTCAGCTGGATCTGGTGGTCCATTTCGAGCAGTGGGACCAGACGAAATTCTATGACCGCCTGGGCATTGAGGACCACTTTACGGAGATATTGGATGTGCAGGTTCCCATCGTGACCATCCCCGTGCGGCCGGGTCGGAACCTGGCCAGCATTGTGGAGGTGGCGGCCATGAACAACCGCCACCGGAAGTTCGGCTACAACGCCGCCCAGGAGCTGGCACGGCGGGTGGATCTGCGGGCGGACGCGGGCAGCGGCAGGATTTGACCAAACGGGGGGAGCGGGCGGCGCCAATCTGAAGGCCGGCCTTGCGGACGAAGACGCCCCCCATTCTGCGGCCGGAGCCGGGAAACGACGCCGGTTTATCGGCGCGGCCCCGCCGGAAAATGTGATTGAATAGCGGGAGGTCCTTGTATGGACTGGTATACAGAACTGGACAAACGAATCGCCGGCTGCCTGCCGGATCTGGAGATGGCGGCGGAGGAGCCTATGAGCCGCCACACCTCCTTCCGGGTGGGCGGCCCGGCACGGCGCATGGCCTTCCCCAAAAGCGGGGAGCAGCTGGTGCTGCTGCTGTCCTTTGCCTGGGAATGCGGGGCAAGGCCGCTGGTCATCGGCAACGGAACGAACCTGCTGGCCCCGGACGAGGGGCTGGACCGGCTGGTGATCGACACCTCCGCAGCGCTGAACCGCGTTGGCCCCGGTGGAGAGCCCGGCACCCTCACGGCGGAGGCGGGCGCGTCTCTGGCCCGCCTGGCGGACTTTGCCTGCAAGCAGGGCCTGACGGGCCTGGAATTCGCCCACGGGATCCCCGGCACGGTGGGCGGCGCGGTGTGCATGAACGCCGGGGCCTACGGCGGAGAGATGCAGCAGGCCGTTCAGAGCGTTTCGGTGCTGTTCCCGGAGGAGGGGGTCAAATCCCTCTCCAATGAGGAGATGGACTTCGGCTACCGCCGCAGCCTGCTGTCCGGCCACCCGGACGCGGTGGTGCTGTCGGCGGTGTTCCGCCTGACCCCCGGGGATCCGGAGGCCATCCGGAAGACCATGCGGGACCTGATGGCCCGCCGCAGGGCCAGCCAGCCCCTGGATCAGCCCAGCGCGGGCAGCACCTTCAAACGGCCCACAGGCTATTTCGCGGGGACGCTCATCGACCAGTGCGGCCTGAAAGGGCTGACGGTTGGCGGCGCCCAGGTCAGCGAAAAGCACGCAGGCTTTATCGTCAACAGGGGCGGCGCCACCGCTGCGGACGTGGTGGCACTGATCGCCCAGGTGCAGAAGCGGGTGTTTGAGCAGACGGGCGTCCGGCTGGAGCCGGAGGTCCGCATCGTCCGGTAAAGGAAGGCGCGTCACATGGAAATTCTCATCATCTCCGGTCTGTCCGGCGGCGGAAAGAGCAAGGCGGCCTCCTTTCTGGAGGACATGGGTTTTTATATCGTGGATAACATGCCCGCCGCCATGATTTTGAAATTCGCGGAGTTCTGCGCGGGGGGCGGCGGGCGCTACGACCGGGTGGCCCTGGTGTACGACGTGCGCACCGCCAATTCCTTCACGGAACTGTTCGACGTGCTGGATAAGCTGAAGGCCATGGACGGCGTGTGCCGGATGCTGTTTCTGGAGGCCACGCCGGAGGTCATTATCCAGCGCTATAAGGAGACCCGCCGCCGCCATCCCCTGCGGGGCGGCGTGGACTCTTTGCAGGAGGCCGTCCGCAAAGAGCGGGAGCTGATGCGGCCGGTCCGGGACCGGGCGGACTTCGTCATCGACACCTCCCGGCTCTCCACCGCCCAGCTGCGGGGCGAGCTGCTGGGCATCTTCGGTGACGCGGGAGAGAAGGGCGGCATGGTGGTCAGCGTCACGTCCTTCGGTTTTAAATACGGCCTGCCCATGGAGGCGGATCTGGTGTTTGACGTGCGCTTCATGCCCAATCCCTTTTATATGGAGGAGCTGCGGGCCCAGACGGGACTGGACAAGGCGGTGGCGGACTATGTGTTCGGCTTCCAGCAGACCCGGGATTTCCTGAAACGGCTGGAGGATCTGCTGGCCTTTACCCTGCCGCTGTACGCGGAGGAGGGGAAGACCAGCCTTGCCGTCGCCGTGGGCTGCACGGGAGGGCACCACCGCTCCGTGGCGGTGACCCACGCCCTGGCGGAGTTCATCCGGCGGCAGGGCTATCAGACGGCGGAAAACCACCGGGACATGAGCCGCAGCGGCTGACGGGGAAAGGAGCCCCATGGAAACATTACGTACATCCCGCCTCCCGCGCTCGCGGGGGCCGAAGATCGCCGCCATCGGCGGCGGGCACGGCCTGTCCAACATGCTGCGGGGGCTGAAACAATACACGGAAAATCTGGCCGCCATCGTCACGGTGGCGGACGACGGCGGCGGCTCCGGCATGCTGCGCC
>JAUNGH010000218.1 GCA_030524605.1 Oscillospiraceae bacterium
CCTCGGCGTGCTCGACCTCCTCCTTACGGGCGGGCAGCTCCTCCATGCCGCGGCGGTACACGATGTACACCTCGGCGCCCAGGCGCTTGGCGCAGCGGGCGGCGTCCATGGCCACGTTGCCGCCGCCCACGACCGCCACCTTCTTGGGGTGGATGATGGGGGTGTCGGAGCCGGGCTTGTAGGCTTTCATCAGGTTGATGCGGGTCAGGAACTCATTGGCGGAGTAGACGCCCTTGTAGTTGACGCCGGGGATGTCCATGAACATGGGCAGACCCGCGCCGGAGCCGATGAACACGGCCTCGAAGCCCTGCTCCTCCAGCAGCTCGTCGATGGTGATGGTGCGGCCCACCACGGTGTCGGTGGCAATGGTGACGCCCAGAGCCTTCAGGCCGTCCACCTCCTTCTGGACGATGGATTTGGGCAGACGGAACTCGGGGATGCCGTAGACCAGCACGCCGCCGGCCAGATGCAATGCCTCGAACACGGTGACCTCATACCCCTTGCGGGCCAGGTCGCCGGCGCAGGTCAGGCCCGCGGGGCCGGAGCCCACGACAGCCACACGGTGGCCGTTGCTCTCAGGCTTTGCGGGGGCCTCGGTGCAGTGGGCGTTGTGCCAGTCGGCCACGAAACGCTCCAGCCGGCCGATGCCCACGGGCTCGCCCTTCTTGCCCCGGACGCAGTACTTCTCGCACTGGCTCTCCTGGGGGCAGACGCGGCCGCAGACGGCGGGCAGGGCGCTGGTATTGGAAATGATCTGATAGGCGGCCTCGAAGTTGCCCTTGGCCACCTCCTGAATGAATTCGGGGATATGTACCATAACGGGGCAGCCGTTCATGCAGGGCTTCACCTTGCAGTTCAGGCAGCGCTGGGCCTCGTCCAGAGCCTGTTCCTCGGTATAGCCCAGCGCCACTTCCTCAAAGTTCTTGTTCCGGACGTTGGGGTCCTGGGAGGGCATGGGATTCTTCGTCAAAGACATGTTGGCCATGTTATTCAGCCTCCTTCTTGAACAGGTTGCAGGTCTCCTCGTGCTTGTGCAGCTCGAAGTCCCGGTACATCTGGTTGCGCTTGACCGCCAGGTCCCAGTCCACCTTGTGGCCGTCGAAGTCGGGGCCGTCCACGCAGGCGAACTTCATCTCGCCGCCCACGGCCAGACGGCAGCCGCCGCACATGCCGGTGCCGTCGATCATGATGGGGCTCATGGAGACGGTGGTGGGAACGCCGTAAGGCTCGGTGGTCTTGGAGACGAACTTCATCATGACCATGGGGCCGATGGCGAACACCTCGTCATACTGGTTGCCCGCCTCGATCAGCTCCTTCAGCGCGTCGGTAACCAGGCCCTTGCGGCCGTAGGAGCCGTCGTCGGTGCAGACGATCAGCTTATCGGAGGACTTCTTGAAGTCGTCCTCCAGAATGACCAGATCCTCGGTGCGGAAGCCCACGATGGCGTGGACCTCGGCGCCGTCGTCGTGGAACTTCTTCAGCACGGGGTACGCAATGGCGCAGCCCACGCCGCCGCCGACCACGCAGACCTTTTTCTTGCCCTCGGTCTCGGTGGGCTTGCCCAGGGGGCCCACGAAGTCCTGGAGGAAGTCGCCCTCATTCAGGTGGCTGAGCTTCTCTGTGGTGGCGCCCACGGTCTGGACGATGATGGTGACGGTGCCCTTCTCAGGGTCATAGTCATTGATGGTGATGGGGATGCGCTCGCCGTTTTCATCCACCCGCAGGATGATAAACTGGCCCGGCTGGGCCTTTTTGGCGATCAGGGGGGCCTCGATCTCATACAGGGTCACAGTGGGACGGAGTGCCTCTTTTCTTACGATACGATACATAGTTTTCCTTCTTTCCCGAATGTTCGAATTTTAGGAACTGCTGAAATGCTATCCTGCGATACGACACATTGTTTACATTTTAACAGATCAGCGTCGGACAGTCAATTGCTTTCCCCTGTCAAATGTCCGAAATTTTCGCGCTTCCTTTGTGCTTTTCGTGAGAGCGTCAGCCAAGCAGAGTGAATTTCCGCCCGTCGGAGCGGACGGCCCCCTCCTCCCGGAGGTGCTTCAGCTCCCGCATCATGGCGCTGCGGTCGGTGGCGATATAGTCCGCCAGGGTGCTGAGGGAAAAGGGCAGCGTGAAGGTCCGGCTCCCCGCCTGATCGGACAGCTGGCGGAAATAGCACAGCAGCTTTTCCCGGATGGAGCGGCGGGACAGCACATCCACCCGCCGGCTCAGGGCCTGGGCCTTCTCCGACATGAGCCGCAGCATGTTCTGCACCAGCAGGCTGTGGTGGGTGCAGGCCTTCTCGCACCGCTTGAGGATGTGGGGATAGTCGATGAACAGCACGTCGCAGGCGGTGCGGCACACCACCTCCAGGCTGTCCTCCCCGGCGCCGGCAAAGGCCAGGGACCGCCCGAACACCCCGCCGGTGCCCAGCTCCTCCAGCACGGTGGCGACGCCCTCCTCGTCGATGCGGATCAGGGCCGCCGTCCCCCGCTCCACGATGCCCACGGCGTCGTTCCGCGGCGCCGACAGGTCATAGATCAGCTCGTCCGGCCGGAACGACCGCTGGACGGCCTGGAAGCAGCTCAGCATACGGAGGTATTCGTCGTAGCTGATGTCCTGAAACAGCGGGCTCTTCTCCAATTCTTCCTGCTTCAGCAAATTGTCCCCCTTCTTTCTGTTGCATATATCACAAGTTTATGATATCAGCTTTTCCGGGAAAAGTAAAGCCTTTTGCAAGGCAGATTTCACAAATTGTTCACCACTCCCGGAAGAAAATATTGTATATTATTGATACAGGTTGGAGGACCCAATACGGGCGGGCTACCCGCCGTCAAGAAATGAGGCAGGCAAGTGAACATTGCTTATTTTCTGCTCCCCAAAAACCGTGTCGCCTATCTGTACGATGACTGCACCCTCCGGCAGGGGCTGGAAAAAATGCGCCACCACAGCTACACAGCGATCCCCGTCATCACCCGCAGCGGACAGTACGCCGGCACCGTCAGCGAGGGGGACTTCCTCTGGCAGCTCCTCGACCAGGACTCCGACGCCCAGCGCCCCATCTCCATGAAGGCCCTGGAGCAGCTCCGCGTCCGGGACATCCTCCGCGGGAACAGCTATCCCTCCGTCCGCATCACCGTCAGTATGGAGGAGCTGGTCAACAGCGCCATGAACCAGAACTTCATCCCCGTGGTGGACGACACCGGCAGCTTCATCGGCATCATCACCCGAAAGGACATCATCCGCTATTTCGCGGAGCAGAAGGACACATCGGAAACACAGCTTTTGAGGAAGATCGTATAAACCGTATGAGCGGGCCCCCGGCAGCCGTCAGGCCGCCGGGGGCTTTTTTCGTCCTTATTCCGCCTGAATGCCCTTTTCCGCAAAGGCCCTCAGCAGCAGGTCCATGTCCGAGGGGATGGAGATGGGCTCGCCGCAGGCCTTGATGGCGTTGGCCACGTCCTTCAGGCCGTTGCCCGTCACAACGCTGACCACGGTGTCGTCCTTCCCGATGACGCCCTGCTGGCACAGCTTCTTCACGCCCGCCGCGCCGGTGACGCCGGCGG
>JAUNGH010000219.1 GCA_030524605.1 Oscillospiraceae bacterium
GGGGCAGACCCAGCCGTCCGGCAGGTCCTGGAACTTGGTGCCGGGCTTGACGTCGCTCTCGGGGTCGCCTGCCAGCAGGTCATACTCGTGGCCGCAGCCGTTGCAGATGTAGAGCTTCCTGGGCTGGGTGGTCTTCCTGGGAACAGCCCGCTTCATCTTCTTCATGGGCGGGGCGGGCAGCTTTTCGCCGGTATCCAGCGCCGCCGTCAGCAGGGGGAGGACTTCCAGAACGTCGCCCACGATGCCGTAATCGCAGTTCTTGAAGATGCGGGCGTTGGGGTCGATGTTGATGGCCACGATGGTGGAGGCGTCCTTGATGCCCTTCAGGTGCTGGCCCGCGCCGGAGATGCCGCAGGCGATGTACAGGTTGCCCTTGAACTTCTGGCCGGACATGCCGACGTAGCGGTTCAGGGGGACGTATTGCAGCGTCTCGGCCACGGGGCGGCTGGAGCCGATGGCGGCGCCGGCGGCCTTGGCCAAGTCCTCGATGAGCTTCATGTTCTTTTTTTCGCCGATGCCCTTGCCGGCACTGACGACGCGCTCCGCCTGGACGATGGGGGTGTCCATGGGGATGCCCACGGTGAAGTCGTAGCCGTCCTTCTTCAGCGCGGCCACCAGGGCGTCCACCCGCTCCTGGGCGGTGCCGTCCTTCAAAATCTGCTTCTTGCGCTCGCCGGTCTCCGGGCCACGCTTCTGGGCCGGGGCGGAATCGGCCTTGCCCGCCTTGCCCAGGATGTGGGAGGCAATGACGACTCTTTGGATCTCGTTGGTGCCCTCGTAGATGGTGGTGATCTTGGCGTCGCGGTAGAACCGCTCCACCTCCATGCCCTTCAGGTAGCCGTTGCCGCCGAAGATCTGGAGGGCGTCGTTGGTGACCTCCAGGGCGATGTCGGAGGCGTACTGCTTCGCCATGGCGGACTCCATGCCGTAGGGGGCGTGGTCCTGCTTCAGATCGGCGGCGCTGTACACCAGCAGCCGGGCGGCCCGGAGCTTCGTCGCCATGTCTGCGATCTTGAAGGCGATGGCCTGCTGCTGGCAGATGGGACGGCCGAACTGGACGCGCTCCTTGGAGTATTCCACCGCCGCCTCAAAGGCGCCCTGGGCGATGCCCAGCGCCTGGGCCGCGATGCCGATGCGTCCGCCGTCCAGGGTGGCCATGGCGATCTTGAAGCCCTGGCCCTCCTTGCCCAGCAGGTTCTCCTTGGGGACCTTCACGTTGTTGAACAGCAGCTGGCAGGTGGCGGAGGAGCGGATGCCCATCTTATCGTAGTGGTCGCCGAAGGCAAAGCCCTCCCAGCCCCGCTCCACGATGAAGGCGGAGATGCCGCGGGTGCCGATGTCCGGCGTGGTGACGGCGAAGACCACGTAGGTGTCCGCCTCGCCGCCGTTGGTGATGAAGATCTTCTCGCCGTTCAAAAGCCAGTGGTCGCCCATGTCCACGGCGGTGGTCTCGGTGCCGCCGGCGTCGGAGCCGGCGTTGGGCTCCGTCAGGCCGAAGGCGCCGATTTTGCGGCCGGTGCACAGGTCGGGCAGGTATTTCATCTTCTGTTCCTCGGTGCCGAAGGCATAGATGGGATAGGTGCCCAGGGACGTGTGGGCCGACAGGATGACGCCGGTGCCGCCGTCTACCCGGGCCAGCTCCTCCACGGCGATGGCATAGCTGAGGGCGTCCAGCTCCGCGCCGCCGTACTTCTTCTCATAGGGGATGCCCATCAGGCCCAGCTCGCCCAGCTTCTTCACGGCCTCCGTGGGGAAGCGGTTCTCCTGGTCCAGCATAAAGGCGATGGGCTTGACCTCGGTTTCCGCGAACTCCCGGATCTTGGCCCGCAGGGCCTCGTGGGCCTCGGTGGTTTGATAAAACATGCTGCTTTCCTCCTTTTTCCGCTTTCGACATATCGCACGAGAATACGCGCCTGATCATTTGCTTTGTTGGTAACAGTATATAAAACTGAAAGGGCGAACAAAGTGATTTTTGCAACAGACAGGTGCTTTTGGGAGGAGTCACAAAAGCGGAGGGAACTTTTTGGGAGTTTCGCCGGAGCGTGAAAAAGCAGCGGCGCCGCCGCTGCTTTGCGAATCAAATTTGGAGGATGTCGTAGATGCCCCGGGCCACGCCGTCCCGGTCGTGGGAGGCCGTTACATAATCCGCCGCGGCCAGACAGGCGGGGGCGGCATTTGCCACGGCGATGCCGCAGCCCACATAGCGCAGCATGTCCGCGTCGTTGTCGCCGTCGCCGAAGGCGGCAGTCTGGGCGGGGGAGAGCCCCAGCAGCTCCGTCACATAGCGGACGCCGGCGTGCTTGCCCGCGTCGGCGTGGGAAATTTCAATGAGCTGTTGGACGGAGGAGGTGACATAGATATCGGGTACGGCCCGCTCCAGTTCCGCCCAGATGCGCTGCTTGGTATTTTCGTCCCCTACCACCAGATCCAGGCTGTCCAGCTCGCGGCTGTGGGCCCGGATGAAGGCCCGGATGTCCGGCTCCGGGCGGCGGGTGCTCTGGATGTAGGGGATGGCCTGGGGCGTGGCCCCGTGGGCCACCGGGTCCCGGACATAGGCGGCGTCGGCGTAGGCCTCGCCGTTGATGAAGGTCTCATAGACCACCGGCTCATGCTCCGTCAGGCGGAGGATGTCCAGCACGGACCGGGGCTCCAGCACATAGCCGTGGAGACGCCTGCCGGTGGGGACATGGCAGACGGCGGCGCCATTGGAGGTGATGGCGTACTCGATGCCGGGGACGGACACCACGTCCCGGGGCAGGGAGCCGAAGGAGCGCCCGCTGGCGATGACGATGTGGACGCCCCTGGCGATGGCGTATTCCAGGGCCTCCCGGTTCCCGGGGGACAGGCGGCCCTCGGCGTCCAGGGTGGTGCGGTCCAGGTCCAGGGCGATGCATTTGATGTCCATAAATACCTCCCGTCAGCGTTTGGGGGGCCGGCTCCGGCGGAACCAGCGGCGGCCCTTCCGGCGTTTTCCGCCCTTGCAGGAGACGGACCCGGCCCGGAGGGCGCGGTCAAAGTCCTCCAGCAGCTCCGGCGTCACCGCCGGGACGGCCAGATCGGCCTGCCACCGGCCGCTCTCCGTGGGGGAGAGGGTCAGGCGGCAGAGGAAGGCGCCGTGCTCCCGGCAGCGGAAGTCGGCGTAATACCGGCCGTCCCCGGCGGGATACCAGCGGCGGACCCAGACGGACCCGCCGCACAGGGGACAGGCCTGGCGGCGGCAGCCCCGGCTGTTCAGGGCGGCCTGGGGCGCGGCGTAAGGGCCCGCCTGCCGGGGCGGCTGGGGCGGGAAGGGCGGCGTGCCGGCCAGCCGCCGGGCCTCCTTGGAGAGGGCCAGCAGGGCCAGGATGTCCGGGCCGGTCCAGGCGCTGACCAGGGCGGTGTACATGGCGTCGTTCAGGGCGTTGTGAAAGGTGAAGACGTCCGGGATGCCGCAGTACTCCACCGCCCGGGACAGGGCCACGTTCTGCCCGGTGCCCACCAGCAGGGAGAAGGCGGCCTGAAAGTCGGTGTGGCGGGTGGCCTT
>JAUNGH010000220.1 GCA_030524605.1 Oscillospiraceae bacterium
AGGGCCGTGCAGCCTGTTCCCAGTGCCGTGGGCGACAGCGCCGCCAAAACGCCGTCCTGCCGCGCTCCGCAGATCTCCACCCAGTCCGGCCGCACCGCCAGCAGCAGTCCGGCGGACAGCCCCACCGTGTGGTACGGCAGCAGCCGGGGCCGCAGCTCCGGGGCCGCCTGCCGCACCGGTTCCAAAAGGTCCGCCGGAAACCGCAGCCCCTCCGGTGTCAGCAGGCGGCGCAGCTCCCGGGGCAGGCTGCCGTTCAGGGCGCCGGGGGCCGTCACCAGCACCGGACGGCCCCCTGCCGGATCCCGCAGGGCGTTGCCGCTGTCCCACAGGGCCGTCAGCTCCGTGACGTGCCCGCCGATGCAGACCCGCACCGGCAGCAGCTCGCCGCCAACGCCGTGCTTCGCCGCCGCCCGGAACACCACCGTCAAAACCAGATAGGCCGCGCTGGCCGCGGCCAGCAGGACCCCGGCGTCCACATCGGTGTAAAAAATACCGTTCACCGCCGGGATCCCGCCGCCCGCCAGCAGCCCCAGCGCCAGCACACAGCCCGCCAGGGCACAGGCCACGGCGAACAGCAGCAGGATCAGCCGCAAAAGCCTTTCCTCTCCGCCGAAGGCCAGCAGCGAGAGCAGAACCCCCGCCGCCAGCTTGGCCGGGGTGGCGGCCAGAAAGGCCCCGCCCGGCAGAAACACCGCCACGGCATAGGCTCCGCCCGCCAGGGCCGCCAGCAGATACCGGCCCCGCCGGAGCGTCACCCCCGCCAGCCGGGCGGTGACCAGAAACAGCAGGTAGTCCATCGCCGCGTTCAGCACAAACACGCTGTCCGCATAGATCACCGTCACGCGCCGCCCCCCTTTCATCAACGCAGTCTATTATAGGGCAGGCTTTCCGTAAAACCGGTCGCAAAAACGGGACGGCGGCAAGAACTGCGGCCGCCTGCCGCGGAAGCGGGAGGCCGGGGGCATCGTAAGGCAGAGGGACTTTTTCAGAAAGAAACCAGGGGATACCCATGGACTCGCCGGAAACGCTCCTCAGGCTCCGGAGGAAATGCCCGGCAAAAAGGGCGGACAGCGCTGCTGTCCGCCCTTTTTATTGGCTTTTGTCACACATAGGGCACGATCATGGACGCCACAAGCGCCACGACCATGACCACCACCAGCACGATGGCAATGACGCGGGTCGTGTTCTTCCTCATTTCGGCTCCTCCTTTGTCAGGATCTTTCGGATGCTCTTCTCCGCCTTGCTGCGGGGCAGCATCAGCTCATGCCCGCAGCCCAGGCACCTGAGCTTGATATCCATGCCCACCCGCAGGATCTCCCATTGGGTGCTGCCGCAGGGATGGGCTTTTTTCAATTCCACCTTGTCATGCAGATGCAGGTCCATATGTCCCTCCTGTCAATCCGTGGTTTTCCGCTGCATATAGTAGTCTATCAAACATCACGCCGCGGCACGCGGCAGATAAGGATGCGATCAATGATGCCGGAAAACAACCTGTTCCCCCCGGAGGGACTGCGCCCTCCCGCCGTTTACACGCTTTCCGACCTGAAAGCCGCCGCCGAGAGCGGCGATATCCTGGAGGGCACCGTCCAGCGGTGCGACACCAGCCACACCCTGCACCTCTCCCTGAACGGTATCGCGGCGCGGATGCCCCGCCAGGAGGTCACGGCCCCCTGGATCAGCGGCGCCAGCCGCGATATCGCTGTTCTGTCAAGAGTCGGTAAGCAAACTTGCTTTACAGTATCCAATGTCTGTTCCGACGGAAAAGGCGCCCCTGTCGCCCTGCTGTCCCGCCGTCTGGCCCAGGAAAAAGCCATGGACTTCTTCCTGGAGCATCTGGAGCCAGGGATGGTCCTCACCTGCCGCGTCACCCGGCTGGAGCCCTTCGGCGCGTTTGTGGACGTCGGCTGCGGCATCGTCGCCATGCTGCCCATCGAGCATATCTCCGTCTCCCGCATCTCCCATCCGAAGGAGCGCTTCCGGGAGGGGCAGAAAATCCTGGCGGCGGTGTGGTCCATCGACCGGGAAACCCGCCGCATCACCATGACCCACCGGGAATTGCTGGGCACCTGGATGGAAAACGCCAGCCGCTTCGCCCCCGGAGAGACGGTGCGGGGCATTGTCCGCAGCGTGAAGGAGTACGGCAGCTTCATCGAGCTGGCCCCCAACCTGTCCGGCCTGGCGGACACGAGGGAGGGCCTGCTGCCTGGGGACGGGGTTTCCGTCTTCATCAAGAGTATCCGCCCGGAGCGGATGAAAGTCAAGCTCCAGGTCATCGAAAAGCTGCCGCCCGCCGCCGGGCCCGAGCCGCTGCAATACCAGATCACCGACGGCAGGCTGGACCGCTGGGTCTACTCTCCGCCCAATTACGAGAAGCCGCCGGTGGAGACGGACTTCACAGCTCCCTGCCCTTGATCTTCTCCCAATAGGTCTTGGCGGCCTGCTCCGTCTTGTTGTCGCCCCACTCGTAATAGCGGACGCCCTGCAAAGCATCCGGCAGATACTGCTGCTCCACCCAGCGGTGGGGAAAAACGTGGGGATACAGATAACCCTGCTCCCGCTCCTGCCCGCTGGTGTCCGCGTGGACATTCTGAAGATGCCGGGGGATATCGCCGCTTTTTCCCTTTTTCATCTCCCGCATGGCGGCGAGGGTGGCGGTTTGGGCGGTGTTGGCCGTGGGGGCCGGCGCCAGCAGGACGGCGGCCTCCGCCAGAGGCAGCCGGGCCTCCGGCAGCCCCACCTGCAGGGCGGCGTCCACGCAGGCTTTGGTCACTACAATGGCCATAGGATAGGCCAGACCGATGTCCTCCGCCGCGATGACCAGCAGCCGCCGGCAGGGCGACAGCAGGTCCCCCGCCTCCAGCAGACGGCCCAGATAGTGGACCGCCGCGTCCGGGTCGCTGCCCCGGATGGACTTTTGCAGGGCGGACAGGATATCGTAGTGGGCGTCGCCGTCCCGGTCATACCGCATGGCGCTGCGCTGGGCCGCCTGTAAAGCGTCATCCCTTGTCAGGTACAACTCGCCCTTTTTCGGCGCCGCCGCCTGATACAGCAGCTCCACGGCGTTGATGGCCTTGCGGACATCTCCGCCGCAGGCCGTGGCGATCTGCAAAGGAAGCCCCTCCTCCCAGCTGAGGGGCAGCTCGCTGCGCTCCCGCTCGATCTCCAGTGCCCGGAGGACGGCGGGCTCCGCCTCCTGAGGCGGCACCGCCTTGAACTCAAACACCGTGCTGCGGGACAGCAGGGCGCTGTACACATAGAAATACGGGTTCTCCGTGGTGGAGGCGATCAGCGTCAGCTTGCCGTTCTCCATAAACTCCAGCAGGCTCTGCTGCTGCTTCTTGTTGAAGTACTGGATCTCGTCCAGGTACAGCAGCACACCGCCGGGGGCCAGCAGGGTCCCCACATCGGCGATGATGTCCTTGATATCCTGTAAGGACGCCGTGGTGGCGTTGAGCCGGTACAGGGTCTTGTTGGTCCTTTCCGCGATGATGTTGGCGATGGTGG
>JAUNGH010000221.1 GCA_030524605.1 Oscillospiraceae bacterium
GGCGGTACTCCACCAGCTCCAGCCGGCCCTTGGAGAAGGACTCCAGCTTCATGGCCGCCGGGAAGCGCAGCACACGGGCGATCTCCCTGGCGGCGGCCTTCTCCGGATTGATGGACATGGAAAGGCCCAGCTCCTCCCGCATGAAGCGGAGCTGCTTTTCATACTCCGGGTTGCGGATGCGGGCGATGGTGTGCTCCACCCCCAGCTTTTTGGCCACGAGACACGCCAGAATGTTGATCTCGTCGCTGGAGGCGGTGGCGATCAGGAGGTCGGCCCTGTCGGTCTCCGCCTCCTTCTGCACCTCGTAGCTGGCGCCGTTGCCGCACACGCCCATCACGTCGTAAATGTTGATGATATTGTCGATCAGCTGGGGATTCTGGTCGATCACGGTCACTTTATTGTCTGCGGAAAGCTGCTGCGTCAGCGCCAGGCCCACCTTGCCCGCGCCTACGATAATGATCTTCATACTGCCTCCTGTCTGCGCTTCGGGCGGATGGCAGTCCGCTCTTGTCGTTTATGAAATTATAACGAATGTCCGGGAAAAAGGGAATACCCGTTTCGTGAAAATTTTGCTTGACAATCCCTGTGGTCCCGGCTAGAATATGATTCAATTATTTTATTTAAAAAATTTTAATTAAAATAATTGACATTTCGACATCAAAGGAGAACGACTATGGAATTCGAGAAAGTGCGCGATATCATCGTGGAGACCCTGGGCTGCGACGCCGAGCAGGTGACCCTGGAGGCCTCCCTGGCCGACGACCTGGGGGCTGATTCCCTGGCCTCCGTGGAGCTGGTGATGGCGCTGGAGGAGGCCACCGGCATCTCCATCGACGACGCCGACGTCGCAAATCTCAAGACCGTGGGCGACGTGATGAACTACCTGGCCGCCCACAAGAACTAAGCCGCCGCCCCGCCGGAGTCCCTCCGGCGGGACCCAGCGTGCCGAAAAAGTCTTTTCGTCACGCTGGGCAAGTTTTTTGAACTTTGTTCAAAAAACTCATAATTGAAAATGAAAGACACCCCTCCTGGGTTTCTTTCATAACTATCTTCCTTCCCGGCATCCAAAGTTCCTGCATCTGTGAACTGCCGCCCCGCCGGAGTCCCTCCGGCGGGACACCCCTTCCATCTTCCATCAAGAAAGGAAGCCCTATGACCAAGCAAGAGATCTTTGACCTGATGGACCGCTTCGAAGGCGGCACCCTTGCCTCCATGAAGCTGTCCACCCAGGATTTTACCATAGAACTGACCCGGGGCGGCGGGGTCTCCGCGCCTGCCGTCCAGGCCGCCCCCGTTCCCGCGGCGGCCACCGCGCCGGAGACGGACGCCCCCGCCGTCAAGGCCCCCCTGGTGGGCACCTTCTACGCCGCGCCGGGGCCGGAACAGGCCCCCTTCGTGTCCGTGGGCGACCGCGTGAAGAAGGGCCAGACCGTCTGTCTCATCGAGGCCATGAAGATGATGAGCGAGGTCCCCGCCCCCTGCGACTGCGTCATTGAGGAGATTCTGAAAACCAGCGGCGACCTGGTCTCCTTCGGCGAGCCGCTGCTGCGCTATCAGCCATGCTGAAGCGGGTATTGATCGCCAACCGGGGCGAGATCGCCCTGCGGGTCCTGCGGGCCTGCCGGGAACTGGACATCGAGACGGTGGCCGTCTACTCCGAGGCGGACGAGGAGGCCCTCCACGTCCAACTGGCCACCCAGGCGGTGTGCATCGGCCCCGCCCCGGCCGCCGGCAGCTATCTGAACCAGGACGCCCTGCTGACCGTGGCCAAGGCCGCCGGCTGCGACGGTGTGCACCCCGGCTACGGCTTTTTGTCTGAAAACGCGGACTTCGCCGACGCCTGCGCGGCGGAGGGCCTGACCTTCATCGGCCCTTCCGGGGACACCATCCGTAAGGCCGGCTCCAAATCCGCCGCCCGGGATATCATGCGCGCGGCGGGCGTTCCCGTGACCCCCGGCTCCGACGGGCCGGTGGGGTCTGCGGAGGACGCTTTGGCAGCTGCGGAGCGGGTGGGCTGGCCCGTGCTGCTGAAGGCCAGTGCCGGAGGCGGCGGTCGGGGCATCCGCCGCTGCGACAGCGCGGACGCGCTGCCCGCCGCCTGGGCCGAGGCAATGGCCGAGGCAAAGGCGTGCTTCGGCAATGACGAGATGTATCTGGAAAAGCTGGTGCTGCAGCCCCGGCACATCGAGTTTCAGATCCTGGCCGACCGCCGCGGCCATGTCGTCCACCTGGGGGACCGGGACTGTTCCGTGCAGCGCCGGAACCAGAAACTCATCGAGGAGGCCCCCGCCCGGTGTCTGACCCCTGGCCTGCGGGCCAAAATGGGCGAGGCCGCCGTCCGGGCGGCCCGGGCCGTGGGTTACGAGGGCGCGGGCACCGTGGAATTCCTGCTGGACGGCGACGGGGAGCACTTCTACTTCATGGAGATGAACACCCGCATCCAGGTGGAACACGGCGTCACCGAGCTGGTGACCGGCGTGGACCTGGTGCGCCAGCAGCTGCGGATCGCCTCCGGATTGTCCCTGGACTTCGCCCAGGAGGACGTCCGCCTGGAGGGCCACGCCATCGAGTGCCGCATCAACGCGGAGGACCCGGCAGAGGGCTTCCGTCCCTGCCCCGGGCAGGTGTCCTTCCTCCACTTTCCCGGCGGCGCGGGGGTCCGGGTGGACTCCTGCCTGTACGATGGCTGCACCCTGTCCCCCTACTACGACTCCCTGGCGGCGAAGCTGCTGGTTCACGCCCCCACCCGGCTGGAGGCTATCCGCAAGATGCGCCGCTGCCTGGAGGAGTTCACCCTGGAGGGCTTCCCCACCAACGCGGAGCTGAGCTATCAGATCATGTTCCATCCCACCTTCGTCCGGGGCGGCTGCACCACGGCCTTTCTGGACGAGAACCTGCCGGACCTGCTGGACTTCAGCCGCCGGGCCCGGGAAAAGGAGGCTGACGCTTGAACAGCATCTTTGCCAAGCGCCGGGCCCGGCTGCTGGCCATGAAGGCCATCCGGGACAACTACGTCCCCGGCGGCAAGCTGGTCGCCTGCCCCAAATGCGGGCAGGACAGTGAGCGCAGGCAGGTGGCCCAGGGCCTGTCCGTCTGCCCCAAGTGCGGATATCACTGGCCCATCGGCGCGCATTACCGCCTGAGCACGGTCCTGGATCCCGGCACCTTCCGGGAGCTGAACGAAAAACTCCCCGCCGGGGATCCCCTGTCCTTCCCGGGCTATGGGGAAAAGCTGCGCTCTGCCCAGCGCAAGACCGGCATGAACGAGGCCGCCGTCACCGCTGCGGGCGCCATCGGCGGCTGCAAATGCGTGGTGGGCGTGCTGGACAGCCGCTTTCTCATGGGCAGCATGAGCGCCGCGGTGGGTGAGAAGATCACACTGGCTGTCGAATATGCCGCCAAAAACAAGCTGCCGCTGATCCTCTTCGCCGCCAGCGGCGGCGCCCGGATGCAGGAGGGCATTTTGTCCCTGATGCAGA
>JAUNGH010000222.1 GCA_030524605.1 Oscillospiraceae bacterium
ACGTAGTCTCATTTTGTTCAATTAACTCTATACCCCCAAATCCTCCTCTCTCCAAAATCGCTTTTCAGACGCGGACATAAAATCTGCCTGTTTGCGGCAAGCTAGTTCCAAACTGATAAGGAACGGATGATTGCTATGAGCTTGATCCCCTGTACCAGTGACTGCGTTTACCAGTCCGACGGCGTATGTACGCTGGACAGCGCGGCGGCCGCCGGCGTACCGGCTTTGGGCGGCGCGTGCATCCATTTCATTCCGACGGACGCAAAGCGGCTCGGATCGCCTCACCGATATTATGGACCGGGATCAGCCGCAGCCCCGGAAACTCTCCCAGGCTCCCAGCCCGATGAGCCGGAATCACACACTTTTTAAAGCCCAGCCGCTGCACCTCGGAGATGCGCTGGGCCAGCTGGTTCACCATCCGCAGCTCTCCGGTCAGGCCCACCTCCCCGATGGCCACCAGGTCGCTGGGCACGGGCCTGTCCAGATAGCTGGAGGCCAGCGCCACTACCGCCGCCAGATCCGCGGCGGGCTCGTCCAGCCACAAGCCGCCGATGATATTGATGTATGCGTCACAGGCGGACACCTTCAGTCCGCCGCGTTTTTCCAGGACGGCCAGCAGCATGGCGGCCCGGTTGTAGTCAAAGCCGTTGCTGGTGCGCCGGGGATTGCCGCCGGCGGACGTCACCACCAGCGCCTGGATCTCCGCCAGTACCGGGCGCACGCCCTCCATCACGCAGGTGACGCAGGTGCCCGGCGCGTCCTCCGGGCGGCCGGACAGCAGCATTTCCGAGGGGTTCTCCACCTCCTCCAAGCCCGCGTCCCGCATCTCGAACACGCCGATCTCATTGGTGGCGCCGAAGCGGTTCTTCGCCGCCCGCAGGATGCGGTAGGACGTGTGCTGGTCGCCCTCGAAGTACAGCACGCAGTCCACCATGTGTTCCAACACCTTGGGGCCTGCGATGGAGCCCTCCTTGTTGACGTGACCGATGACGAACACCGTAATGCCCTGCCCCTTCGCCAGCTGCATCAGGGCCATGGTGCAGTCCTTCACCTGGCTGACGCTGCCTGCCGGAGAGTCCAGCGCGTCGTTATACAGCGTCTGGATGGAATCAACGATCAAAACATCCGGCTTCTCCGCCGCAACAGACTCCAGCACGTCGCCCAGGCTCGTCTCAGAGATGACGTACAGGCTGCTGTTCTCCACACGTAAACGTTTAGCCCGTAACTTTAACTGGTGTTCAGACTCCTCACCGGATACATACAAAACCTTGGAGAACTCACACAGCTTACTGCAAATTTGCAGCATCAGCGTGGATTTTCCGATGCCGGGGGCGCCGCCCACCAGCACCAGGGAGCCCTTCACCGCTCCCCCGCCCAGCACCCGGTCCAGTTCCCCCATGCCGGTGGGAAAGCGGATCTCCTCGTCGGTGTGGAGTTCCGTCACCGGGCAGGCCCGGCGGAGAGGCTGGGCAGACCGCACCGCCCTGCCGCCGCTTTTCGCGGCCGCACGGGGCGCTTCCGGCTGCTCCACAATGGTGTTCCAGGCGCCGCAGGCGGGGCACTTCCCCGCCCACTTCGGCGTCTCGTTGCCGCACTCCGTGCAGTAAAACATGGTCTTTTGTTTCATGGTACTTCCTCTCCGGCCAGGCAGCGCAGACAGCCCGCGGCGACCGCGGCGGCCAGCTTCCGTTGATAGGACGGCTCCTGCAGGCGGGCGGTCTCCGCCTCATTGGAGAGGAAACCGCACTCCACGATGACGCCCGGGGCCGTGATGTTTTTCATGAGATAGATCGTCGGCGGGATCTGCTTGGCGTTCTTTTCGTTTCCGGCGTTGACGGACCCGTTCAGAGAATCCTGCACCAGCAGGGCCAGGGTCTCAGCCCCCTCCTGCCGGTTCCAGAACACCTGGGCCCCGTGGGTCACTGGCGAGGACGGCAGACTGTTCTGGTGGATGCTCAACAGGACGGCGCCCGGCGTGGCGTTCACCAGAGCCACCCGGTTTTTCAGGTCGGACGCCTTCCGCTGGCGAACGGTGCCCAGCCCCTCGTCGCAGATGGTCACGTCCTCGCTGCGGGTCAGGACCGTCCGCTGGCCCATCAGGCGCAGCAGGTCGTTGACCTGCAGGGAAATCGCCAGATTGATCTGGCTCTCCTTCACGCCGCCGGCCGACACGGCGCCGCCATCCTCCCCGCCGTGGCCGGGGTCGATGACGACGCTTACCGGCGCGCCGCCGGCGGCAAACACCGGCACCTGCGGCGCGTGTCCCGCCCAGATGACGGCGCCCAGCGCGGCGAAAAAGCAACAGAACAGTGCGGTTCCCAGAAAAACGCGTTTTCGAATCATGATGATCACAGGCGACACCCCCTTGCAGGATATGTCCGCCTGCTTATCCCATATTCCCGATTATAGCCCTTCCGCCCGCCGAAATCAAGGGCAGGCTCCCCGGCGGCATCTTCCGCATAGAATGGCCTGAGCGCACGGCGCGGCCGTGCGCCATCCTTCCCACAAGGAGGCTTTCAATGCAGATGGAGAAACCTGAACAGAACACGACCTCGTCGCCCTGCGGCGTTGGAAAGGGCTCTCTGCCCGGCGCCTGCGCGCCGCTGGCGTTTCCGTATATCCCCATGCAGGACGCAAACCCCGTCCGGTACAGCCGGATGGAGGCCCTGGAGACCGGCACCCTCTTTCCCGGATTGAACCTGCCCTTTAAGGCGGCCATCCAGGCCAGGACGAAAATGGCCAACACCGCCCTGGCGGAGCTGATGGCCCTGGACTTTGCCATCGACGAGCTGGGGCTGTACCTGGTAACCCACGCCCAGGATCAGGAGGTCTTACAGTTATACTGGTCCTACATCAAGCTGGCAAAGGAAGGCCGCGAGAAGTACCAGAAGATGTACGGCCCCCTGCTGCAGACGGACCTGACCCCGGAGGACGGCTACGCCTGGATCAAGGACCCGTGGCCCTGGGACAATGGAGGGAACGACTGATGTTCATCTATGAAAAGAAGCTGCAATACCCCGTCAACATCAAGAACAGCAACCCCAAGCTGGCGGCGGTCATCATCAGCCAGTACGGCGGCCCCGACGGCGAACTGGGGGCCTCCCTGCGCTATCTGAGCCAGCGCTACTCCATGCCCTGGCCGGAGCTGAAGGCCCTGCTGACCGACATTGGTACCGAGGAGCTGGGCCATTTGGAGATGGTGGGCACCATCGTCCACCAACTGACCCGCAACCTGACGGAGGAGCAGATCAAGTCCTCCGGCTTCGCGCCCTATTTCGTGGATCACACCACCGGCGTGTATCCCCAGTTCGCCTCCGGCTTCCCCTGGTCCGCCTCAACCATGCAGGTCACCGGCGATGTCATCGCCGATCTGACGGAGGACCTGGCGGCAGATGGTACGACTGTGCAAGAACAACGTGGCTGAAAACCCTTGAAAATACAGGATT
>JAUNGH010000223.1 GCA_030524605.1 Oscillospiraceae bacterium
GGCGCCGGACTGCGGCAGCGTGGACATCGGGGCCACGGTGAAGATCGGCCACTTCTCCCAGGAGGGCCGGGAGCTGGATCTGAACCGGCGGGTGTACGACTTCATCCACGACATCGCCGACGAGGTGAGGACCGACGAGGGGACCTTCTCCGCCAACCAGATGATGGAGCGGTTTCTGTTCCCCGGCGACCTGCAGTCCGTGCCTGTCGGGCGGCTGTCCGGCGGGGAACGGCGGCGGCTGTATCTGCTGTCGGTGCTGATGGAGGCCCCCAACGTGCTGCTGCTGGACGAGCCCACCAACGACCTGGACGTGATGACCCTCTCCATTCTGGAGGACTATTTGCAGGGCTTCCCCGGGCCGATCCTGGTGGTGTCCCACGACCGCTTTTTCCTGGACAAGCTGGCGGAGTCCGTCATGGAGATCCGGGACGGACAGGTGCTGCGCTATACCGGCAACTGGTCCGACTGGGCCGCGAAGCGCCGGGAGGAGGAAGCCCCGGCCAGGGCGGAAAAGCCCAGAACACCCCAGGCGGAGCGGCTCCGGGAGCGGAAGCTGAAATTCACCTTCAAGGAGCAGCGGGAGTTTGAGACCATCGACGGCGAGCTGGCCGAGCTGGAGAGCCGGCTGGCAGCGTGCCAGGCGGAACAGGAGCGCTGCGGCAGCGACTATGTGAAGCTCCAGGAGCTCCAGGCCCGGCAGGCGGATCTGGAGGCGAAGCTGGAGGAGAAGACGGAGCGTTGGGTCTATCTCAACGAGCTGAAGGAAAAGATCGACGCGCAATAAAAAAGCTGCAGCCCGAAAGGGCTGCAGCTTTTCACAGTTTGGAGGATTTGTCCTCCGCATACCACAGGTTCCAGGTCTGGCGGTAGATCCGGGCGGTCTCCTCGGTGTGGCAGACCATCCGCACCCGCTCCGGCAGGTCGTGGGCCTCCAGAAAATCCATGATGGCCTTCAGCGCCACCACGGCGGCCTGGGGCAGGGGATAGCCGTAGATCCCCGTGGAGATGGAGGGGAAGTCCACGGTGCGGATGCCGCGCTCCGCCGCCAGGGTGAGGCAGGAGCGGTAGCAGGAGGCCAGCAGGGCAGGCTCGCCCATGCTGCCGCCCTGCCAGACGGGGCCGGGGGTGTGGAGCACGTATCTGGCCCGCAGGCGGTAACCGCCGGTGATTTTCGCCTGGCCGGTCTCGCAGCCGTTCAGGGTCAGGCACTCCGCCAGCAGCTTCGGGCCGGCGGCCTTGTGGATGGCGCCGTCCACGCCCCGCCCGCCCAGCAGGGAGGTGTTGGCGGCATTGACGATGGCCTCCGCGTCGGACTGGGTGATGTCGCCTGTAACGATGGAGAATCTTTCCATAGCGCATCCCTCCTTCTGCCTTCAGTATACCGCACAGGGGGCAAAATGCAAGGTCATATCTGTCCTTGCGGAAATGGCGGATCAGCAAAAAACGGTTGACGGCGTCCGCCGGATGGGGTACTCTCGTAGAGATGAAACGACCGGACACGGATGCCGGGAGAATGGAGTGGAACAGTATGAAATACGCGGTGATCGGAGCAGGCGGGACAGGCGGCTGCATCGGCGGCTTTCTGGCCCGGGCCGGGAAGGATGTGATATTGATCGCAAGGGGCCGCCATCTGGCCTGCATGCGGACCCGGGGCCTGCGGTTCGAGACTCTGGACGGGGCGTTCGCCGTCCCGGTCAGGGCCTGCACGATGGAGGAGTATCAGGAGACCCCGGACGTGATCTTTGTGTGCGTCAAGGGGTATTCCCTGGGGGATGCCGTCCCCTTTATCAAACGGGCGGCGGGGCCCCGCACGGTGGTCATCCCCATTTTGAACATTTACGGCACCGGCGGGGCGCTGCAGCGGGAACTGCCGGAGCTGCTGGTCACGGACGGCTGCATCTACATCGCCTCGGAAATCAAGGAGCCGGGGACGATCTTCATGTCCGGCAGGATCTTCCGGGTGGTGTACGGCCTGCGCCGGAACACGCCGGAGGAGACCGCCGGGCGGGTGCGGCCCATCCTGAAGGCGGTGGAGGCGGATCTGGCGGACGCGGGGATCACGCCGGTCTTGTCCGACCAGATCGAGCGGGACGCCCTCCAGAAGTTCTCCTTCGTCTCCCCGATGGCGGCCGTGGGGGCGTGCTACGATGTCCCGGCCTCCGCCATCCAGGCAGAGGGCCCCATGCGGGAGCGGTTTGCGGAACTGGTCCGGGAGATCAAAACGCTCTCCGGCGCCATGGAGGTCGGCCTGCCGGAGGACATCGTGGAGATCAACCTGAAGATTATGGACGACCTGCTGCCCACGGCCACGGCGTCCATGCACCGGGACATCCGAAGCGGAAAGCAGTCCGAGGTGGACGGGCTGGTGTACCAGGTGGTGCGCCTTGGCGGGCAGTACCATGTCAGCCTTCCGGCCTATGAGGAGATTGCGGGGAAGCTGCATGAAATGCTGTAAGGAGCGGTACGCGATGACGAAGATTTTATTTATCTGCCACGGCAGTATCTTGAAAAGTCCCGAAAAAGCCTGTAAAATCAATGGTTTCACGGCTCAAACAGGCGCTTACTACACCACTACTACACCATTTTTGAGAGAGCCTTGAGATGACAACTAATTTCCAAGTATGACAAAGAGGGGAAAGCGTTCAGGTGCGCTTCCCTCTTTGTTGTTTAAAACAGCAGGAAGTGCTTTCAACAAAAATTAAAAGCAAGCTATTGACACGAAAATAAAAGCGTGCTATTATTATGTTGACGGGAGGTGGCAATATGATAGACCAAAACTCATGTGGTGCCCTGATTAAGCAGATACATGATGAATTGGAAAAAAACGCAAATAACGCTATGCGTGTCCATGATATTACAATGGCACAGTGCAGCGCATTGCTGATTCTTAACGGAGCCTCGGAAAAACAAATGGCATTAAAGGAATTGGAGCGTATGCTTCGAGTTGCGCAATCCACTGCTGCCGGAATTGTGACCCGTTTGGAACAAAAAGGGTTGGTAGAGGGTTTTGGCAGCCCGGATGACAAACGAATCAAAATGGTACGTATTACACAGCAGGGAATCGAATGCTGCCAACGTGCTGAGCAGGATATGGAGCAAGCGGAAACAATACTGTTGTCCGGCTTGACGATCACAGAGCAAGGTATTTTTCTCAGTCTATTGAAAAAAGTCCGTGATACATTGTGAAATAGCCCGTCTGATTGGCGGGCATCACAAAAAACAAGTTAAAAGCATGCTATTAACAGCAAGCGAACAAAATAGGAGGCGCTTTATGAAAAATGATCAAGCTACAAAAGTATTTCGGGACGCACCTGTAGCTCAGGCCGTTCTAAAAAATGCAGTACCGGCTATGCTGGCTATGCTGATGGTGCTGGTTTATAATCTGGCAGATACCTTTTTTATTGGTCAAACCC
>JAUNGH010000224.1 GCA_030524605.1 Oscillospiraceae bacterium
CCTTCCGCACAACCTACAAAGATGTAATACTTCTCGCCCATATCTGGCCGTCCTTCCTGGGGTTATGTTCGTCCCCTATCATAAAAAATCAGCCGGACTAGCTTGTCCGACTGTCCAATTCAATTTTAGAATGCGCACCGGACAAAAACCGGACATTTGCCCGAAATCGTCGATTGTGCTTTTCCGGATATCATGTTACAATGAACGTGAAAAAACACCCATGCGATTCTAAATAAGGAGGACCCCACTATGAAGCTCAGCTTTTTCGGCGCCGACCAATGCGTCACCGGCAGCTGTCACTGCCTGGAGGTGAACGGCAAGCGCATCCTGGTGGACTGCGGGTTGCAGCAGGGGCGGGACGAGGTCTCCAACGCCGAGTTCCCCTTTGCGGCCAACACCATCGACTATGTGCTGGTGACCCACGCCCACATCGACCACTCCGGCCGCATCCCCATGCTGGTGAAGCAGGGCTTTCAGGGCCGCATCCTCACCACCCGGCTGACGGCGGAGCTGCTGGACATCATGCTCCAGGACTCCGCCCACATCCAGGAGTCCGACGCCGAGTGGAAAAACCGCAAGGGCGAGCGCTCCGGCGCGCCCCGGGTGGAGCCGCTGTACACCGTGGAGGACGCCCTGCGGGTGAAGGAGTTCCTGACCACCTGCGAGTACGGCCAGGTCATCGACCTCTGTCCGGGCGTGGAGGTGGAGTTCGTGGACGCGGGCCATCTGCTGGGCTCGGCCTGCATCGCCATGGAACTGACGGAGGGGGCTGTGAAAAAGCGCATCGTCTTCTCCGGCGACCTCGGCAACATCAAGCAGCCCATCATCCGGGACCCCGTTCACTTTCACGGGGCGGATTATGTGGTGATGGAGTCCACCTACGGCGACCGCAACCACACCGAGGTCTGGAGCTACACCGACGACCTGGCGGGAATCATCGACGAGACCATCGCCAAAGGCGGCAACGTCATCATCCCCTCCTTCGCCGTGGGCCGCACCCAGGAGCTGCTGTACTTCATCCGGGAGATCAAGGACGCGGGGCTGGTGAAGTCCAACCCGGACTTCCCGGTGTACATCGACTCCCCCCTGGCCAAGCGGGCCACCACCATTTTCACCGGCAACCTCCACGGCTATCTGGACGACGACGCCATGAAGCTGGTGAAGGACGGCACCCACATGTTCAACTTCACCAACCTCCGCATGACGGAGACCAGCGAGGAGTCCAAGCTTCTCAACGAGGACCGGACGCCCAAGGTCATCATCTCCGCCTCCGGCATGTGCGACGCGGGCCGCATCCGCCACCACTTGAAGCACAACCTGTGGCGGCCGGAGTGCACCGTGGTTTTCGTGGGCTATCAGGGCGAGGGCACCCTGGGCCGCAGTCTGCTGGAGGGGGCCAAGAGCGTCAGGCTCTTCGGCGAGGACATCGCCGTCAATGCCAGGATCGTGAATTTCAAGGGGCTCAGCTCCCATGCGGACCGGGACCATCTCATCAGCTGGATCGCGGATTTCCAAAACCCCAAGCCGGAGCATGTGTTCGTGGTCCACGGCGACCGGGAGGTGGCGCCCTTCTTTGCCCAGACGCTGATGGGCATGGGTTTCCAGGCCCACGCGCCCCAGTATACCGAGGTCTATGACCTGGCGGAAAACCGGCAGCTGGCGGCGGGCTATCTGCCGGAGCGCAAGGCCAAGGCCGCCGGCGGCGCAAAGACCAGCTCGGCCTACGAGCGGCTGGTGGCCGTGGGCGAGATGCTCATGGCGTCCATCAAGCGCAGCAAGGGCAGGGACAACAAGTCCCTGGCGCGGTTTGCCGACCAGCTGCGGCAGCTGCTGGAGAAGTGGGAGGCTTAACGCAGTTCCCGGCACAGGGCGTATGTGGCCCGGAACATGGCGGACAGCTCTGCGTCCCGCTGTTCCTGCAGGGCGTCCTGGTATTTTTCCAGGGTGTCCCAGGTGTCGGCGGCCAGTTCCTGGCGGAGCCTGTCGTCCAGACGGGTGAGCAGGGCGTTCAGGGAGCGGTATTCGCCGCTGTTCAGGAGGGCTGTGAAGCCGGTGTCCAGGGTGTAGTCGTATAAGAGCTGCATCAGTTCGGTCATAGAAACACCTCCTTGCGACCAATTTGGTCATATCTATAATAAACGACCGAATTGGTCGTGTCAAGGGGGGGAAACAATTTATGATAAAATTTGCTGAAAGATTGCAGGAATTGCGCAAAGAAAAGCCTGCTACCCAGCAGGCGATGGCCGATTTCCTGAAAATAAAGCTCCGTTCCTATCAACACTATGAGGGCGGGGACCGTCGGCCGGATTATGAGGGATTGGTCGCGCTGGCGGATTACTTCGGCGTGACCACGGATTACCTGTTGGGGCGCACGGACGTGCGGTGAGGAGGTCCGCCCCGCCTGCAAGGGCGGATCATCATCTTAATGTGAAATCCAAGAGGTGCCCTATGGATAAGCTTCACCAAAACCAGATCTGCACCGGCACTGTGGAGGGCTACTCCAGCGAGGGCCTTGGCATCGTCCGCCTGGACGGCGCCGTGGTCTTCGTCCCCCAGGCCGTCCGGGGCGAGACCGTGGATTTAAAAATCACCAAGGTCATGAAAACCTGCGCGGCGGGGGAGATCGTCAAAATCCACACGCCCTCGCCCGAGCGCGTCAAGCCTGAGTGCCCCTATTTCGGCAGATGCGGCGGCTGCGATTTTCAGCACCTGGATTACGCGGAAGAGCTGTGGGCCAAGCGCCGGCGTGTCCAGGACGCCCTGGCCCGCCTGGGCGGCACGGACTTGCAGGTGGAGGAGATCATCGGCGCAAAAAACCCCACCCGCTACCGCAACAAAAGCCAGTACCCGGTGGGAGCCGACGGCGCCATCGGTTTCTATCAGGCCCGGACTCACCGGGTGGTCCCCATTGCCCGCTGCCTGATCCAGTCGGAGGTCTCCGACAAAACCGCCGGGGCGGTGGGGGACTGGATGCGGCGCTATAAGGTCTCCGCCTATGACGAGACCACCGGCAAGGGCCTTGTCCGCCACATCTACGTCCGGGTGAACCGGAGGGGCGAGAGCCTGTGCTGCGTCGTGGTCAACGGCAAACAGCTCCCCCGGGAGCCGGAACTGGCGGCCATGGTGCTGGCGGCGGCTCCCAAAACCGTGGGCGTGGTGCTGAACGTGAATACCCGCCGGGGCAACGTCATCCTGGGGGACAAATACCGCACCATCTGGGGCCGGGACTTTTTGATGGACACCCTCTGCGGCCTGGAATTCAAGCTGTCCGTCCCATCCTTCTATCAGGTGAACCGGGACCAGGCGGAGGTGCTGTACGGCAAGGCCCTGGAGTTCGCCGCCCTGATGGGGGAGGAGACGGTGCTGGACCTGTACTGCGGCACCGGCACCATCACGCTGTGC
>JAUNGH010000225.1 GCA_030524605.1 Oscillospiraceae bacterium
CGGCATACATGATGTGGTCGTAGATGAACTTCATCACCTCCAGGACGGCGGGGATGTTGTTCTGCATGTCCGGCACCTCCACATAGCTGATGGCGCCGCCGGTGGACAGGTGCTGGAACCGGGCCTCGAACTCCAGCTTGTCGAAGGCGTTGATCTCCTCGCCCACATGGACGTGGTAGCTATTGGTGATGTAGCCCTTGTCGGTGATGCCCTCAATGACGCCGAAGCGGCGCTGGAGGCACTTGGCGAACTTGTAGGTGGTGGACTCCAGAGGCGTGCCGTAGATGCCGAAGCCGATGGTGGTCTCCTTCTTCCAGCGGGTGCAGGCGTCGTTCATATACTCCATGACCTGTATGGCGAAGGGCGTGGCGGAGGGGTCCGTGTGGCTCTTGCCGGTCATGTACTTCACGCACTCGTAAAGGCCCGCGTAGCCCAGGGAGATGGTGGAGTAGCCGCCCACCAGCAGCTTGTCGATGGGCTCGCCCTTCTTCAGCCGGGCGCAGGCGCCGTACTGCCACAGGATGGGGGCCACGTCGGAGAGGGTGCCCTTCAGCCGCTCGTGGCGGCACATCAGGGCCCGGTAGCACAGGTCCAGCCGCTCGTCGAAGATCTTCCAGAACTTGTTCAGGTCGCCGCCGGAAGAGAGGGCGATGTCCACCAGGTTCAGCGTGACGACGCCCTGGTTGAAGCGGCCGTAGAACTTGTAATTGCCGTTTTCGTCCTTCCAGGGGGACAGGTTGGAGCGGCAGCCCATGACGGGGAAGCAGTTGCCCTCCTTGAACTCCTTCATCTTCTTTTCGGAGATGTAGTCGGGCACCATGCGCCTGGCGGTGCATCTGGCGGCCAGCTCCGTCAGGTACCAGTAGGGGGAGTCCTCGCGGATGTTGTCCTCCTCCAGCACGTAGATCAGCTTGGGGAAGGCGGGAGTGACCCAGACGCCCGCCTCGTTCTTCACGCCCTGGTAGCGCTGCTTCAGCACCTCCTCGATGATAAGGGCCAGGTCGTGCTTGGTCTGGGGGTCGTCGGTCTCGCCCAGGTACATGAACACGGTGACGAAGGGGGCCTGTCCGTTGGTGGTCAGCAGCGTCACCACCTGATACTGGATCATCTGCACGCCGCGGTTGATCTCCTCCCGCAGGCGGGCTTCCACCAGCTCGGCGATCTTCTCCTCGCCGGGGGTTGCGCCGATGGTGGCCATCTCCTGTTCCACGACTTTCCGGATCTTCTTCCGGCTGACGTCCACGAAGGGCGCCAGGTGGGTCAGGGAGATGGACTGGCCGCCGTACTGGTTGGAGGCCACCTGGGCGATGATCTGGGTGGCGATGTTGCAGGCGGTGGAGAAGCTGTGGGGCCGCTCGATCAGTGTCCCGGTGATGACGGTGCCGTTTTGCAGCATGTCCTCCAGGTTCACCAGGTCGCAGTTGTGCATGTGCTGGGCGTAGTAATCCGTGTCGTGGAAGTGGATGATGCCCTCCCGGTGGGCCTCCACGATGTCCGGGGGCAGCAGCAGCCGGTCGCTGAGATCCCGGGAGACCTCGCCGGCCATGTAGTCCCGCTGGGTGGAGTTCACCACCGGGTTCTTGTTGGAGTTCTCCTGCTTGGCCTCCTCGTTGCAGCACTCGATGAGGCTGAGGATCTTCTCGTCAGTGGTGTTGCTGCGGCGGACCAGGGAGCGGGTGTAGCGGTAGGTGATGTAGTTCTTCGCCACCTCAAAGGCCCCGTGGGCCATGATCTGGTACTCCACCAGGTCCTGGATCTCCTCCACGGAGGGGGAGCGGTTCATCTTCTGGCAGGCCAGGTCCACGGACTCGGCGATGCGCTGGATCTGCACCGGCGTCATGCGGGCGCTCTCCTCAATGCTGTTGTTGGCCTTGGTGATGGCGGCAATGATTTTGGTGATATCGAAAACGACCTCGGTGCCGTTGCGCTTGATGACTTTCATGCGTGTTCCCCCCGTAGATTTTGCGCAGCTTGTCTACGCCATATATATTGCGATGCTGCTATTATAATACACAAGATATAGAAAAGCTAGTTGCTTTTACCACTATTGCGAAAAGATTTTTCCGGGCGCCGGACGCGGCGCAGGGTCTATTCTCGCAAAAGAAACGCGGTTTGTCCATTGGGAGTTTCGCCAGAAATGGGGAGGAAAATTCTCTATGCAGAAAAACCAAGGCGCGCCGGAGGGCGCGCCTTGGTGAAAACGTGGAATTTTGCGCTTACTTGTTGACAGAGGCGGCAATGGCGTCGGCCAGAGCGTCCATCTCCGGCAGGTTCTGCTCCTGAAGGGAGGAGGCCATGGTCAATCCGTCGTCCAGAATGTCCATGTGCTTCAGCTTTTCCAGCTCCGCCCGCATGAGAGCGCCGGACCGGGGGGCCCAGGAGCCGTTCTCCACCAGGGCCACGGTGCGCTTCTGGAGGTTCAGGGCCTTCATGTCCATGAGGAAGTTGTGCATGGGCGGGAAGATCCCCAGATTATAGGTGACGGAGGCCAGCACCAGGTGGCTGTATTTGAAGAGGTCGGAGATCAGATAGCTGACATGGGTGCCGGACACATCGTACAGCCGGGTGTTGGTGACGCCCCGCTCCGCCAGCTTGGCGGCCAGGACCTCGGCGGCGGTCTCGGTGTTGCCGTACATGGAGGCGTAGACGATCATGACGCCCTTCTCCTCCGGCTCGTAGGTGGCCCAGTGGACGTACTTGTCGATGATGTAGCCCAGGTCCTTCCGCCACACGGGACCGTGGAGGGGGCAGATGAACTTGATGTTGTCAAGGCCCACAATATTGGCGGCCTTGTTCAGCAGGGCCTGGACCTGGGGGCCGTACTTGCCCACGATGTTGGTGTAGTAGCGGCGGGCATCGTCGATCCACTCCCGGTCGAAGTCAAACTCGTCGGCAAACAGCTTGCCGTCCAGCGCCCGGAAGGAGCCGAAGGCGTCGGCGGAGAAGAGGACGCCGTTGGTGGTGTCGAAGGACACCATGGCCTCCGGCCAGTGGACCATGGGGGCGGCCACGAAGGCGATGGTGTGTTTGCCGAAGCACTTGGTGTCGCCCTCCCGGACCTCCTCAATCCGCCCCGCGTCGATGGGGAAGCCGAACTGGTGCAGCAGGATGACCGCCTTGGGGGAGGTGACGATGCGCACCTCCGGCCAGCGGAGCAGGATCTCCTCGATGGAAGCGGCGTGATCCGGCTCCACATGGTTGATGACCAGGTAGTCCAGGGGGCGGCCGTCCAGCACGGCCTTCACGTTGTCGATGAACTGGCGGCCCACGGACCAGTCGGCGGTGTCGAACAGGACGGTCTTTTCGTCCAGCAGAACGTAGGCGTTGTAGCTGACGCCGTGGTACAGGGGGTGGATATTCTCAAACAGGGCCAGGCGGTGGTCGTTGGCGCC
>JAUNGH010000226.1 GCA_030524605.1 Oscillospiraceae bacterium
CCTTCATCTCGCCGACCTTGAACATAATGGCCTCCCGGCCCTCGTGATGCTCATCGCAGTAAAAGCAGCCCATGGTGTATATCCTCCTGTTTGTTTCGGGGCCCGGCCCCTTTTCCAATACCATACAACCGCAGGGCCGGCGCCGTCAAGTGGAACGCAGGCCCTTGCCGGCAGATTTTTTCCCACGGTCCCGCCGCCATGCGCTCCGGCGGGATACGCTCACGCCGGAGCGGCACAGTGCTCCACAAACGTCTCAAAGATCCGCAGCGATGCCGCATCGGTGCGGAAGCTGAATTCCGGATGCCACTGAACGGCCCACACGAACCGCCTCTCCGGGGCCCAGACCGCCTCCACCAAACCGTCCGGTGCCTTGGCCATGGGGCGCAGCGCCGGAGCCAAGTCCCGCACCGCCTGATGGTGATAGCTGTTGACTCCCAGGCTCTCCCCGCCCAGCAGGGCGGCCAGCGGCTCCCCGGCGGAGAGCTCCACGGAATGGCAGACCCGGTCGTAAGGCGGGGCCATGTGGTGCTCCACACCCCCCGGGCGCTCGGCGGACAGGTCCTGGTACAGCGTGCCGCCCAGCAGCACGTTTATCATCTGAATCCCCCGGCAGATGCCCAGCACCGGCAGGTCCTGTTCCCAGGCCAGGGAAAAGGCCTCCCGCTCCAGACGGTCCCGCGCCGGGCAGGACGGCCCGCAGACGGCCCGCCGCTCCGCGCCGTACAGGGCCGGGTCCACGTCGTGGCCGCCGGTGAACAGCAGGCCATCGCAAAGCCCGGCCAGCTGCCGGACCTCCTCTTTGTCCGCTTCCAGCGGCAGCATGACCGGGATCCCCCCGGCGGCCCGGATGCCGCCAAAGTACCCCGGCAGCATCCAGAGGCTCTCCCGCCCTTCATCATACAGCGGAAGCACACCGATCAACGGTTTTTCCATAGCAGTTTCCTCTTCCAAAGCAGCGGGGCGGGCCCAAGGCCCGCCCCGCAAAACAGGTTCACTTGCAGAACAGCGGCAGGGCTTTCCGGATGAGTTCCACACAGCCGTCCTCGCCCAGAGCGTCGGAGTCCAGGCTCAGATCGTAGCCCGCGGCGTCCCGCCACTCCTCGCCGGTGTAATAGTGGTAGTAGGCGGAGCGGCGTTTATCCTCCACCCGGATGTGCCTGGCCACCTCCCGCTGGCTCCAGGCCAGGGAGTAGGACGCCACTCGGGCCAGCCGGGCCTCCAGAGGAGCGTGGATGAACAGCCGCAGCACATTGGGGCGGTCCGCCAGCAGGTAGTTGGCGCAGCGGCCCAGGATGATGCAGCTCTCCGTGTCCGCCAGTTCCTTGATGATCTTCGCCTGGAAGCTGAAGAGGTTCCGGGTGGAGATGTAGTCGTCGCTGTCCGGAGGCAGGATCTCGCCGGTGTAGACCTTCTCCGCCGCGGAGAGCATCTCCTTCAGGCCGATGCGCTCGTCCGCCGCGCCGAACAGCCGCTCGTGGATGCCGCTGACCTCCGACGCCTTGCGCAGCAGGTCCCGGTCATAGTAGGGGATGCCCAGGGCGTCGGACAGCTTGCGGGTGATGTTGTGGCCGCCGCTGCCGGTCTCACGGGCCACGGTGATAACGAATTTTTTCATCGTTCTTCCTCCTTACGCGCCAAGGTACGCCTTGCGGACCCGGTCGTCGGCGGCCAGGTCGGCGGCCCTGCCCTCCATGGAGATGGTGCCGGTCTCCAGCACATAGGCCCGGTCACTGACCGCCAGGGCCATCTTGGCGTTCTGCTCCACCAGCAGAATGGTGATACCGCTTTTGTGCAGTTCTTCGATGATGGAGAAGATCTCCTTCACCAGCAGGGGGCTCAGGCCCATGGACGGCTCATCCATCAGCACGATCTTCGGGTCCGTCATCAGGGCGCGGCCGGTGGCCAGCATCTGCTGCTCGCCGCCGGAGAGGGTGCCCGCCAGCTGGCGGCGCCGCTCCTTCAGCCGGGGGAAGTGTCCGTAGACCTTCTCCAGGCTCTCGGTGATCTTCTTCTGATCCTTGATGATATACGCGCCCATGCGGAGGTTCTCCTCCACCGTCATGCGGGCGAAGACGTGGCGGCCCTCCGGCACGTGGGCAAGGCCCAGGCCGATGATGGTGTTGGCCGGCACCTTCTGCAGGTCCTTCCCGTCCAGGGTGACGGAGCCGGAGGCGGCGGTCAGCAGGCCGGAGATGGTGTGCAGCGTGGTGGTCTTACCGGCGCCGTTGGCGCCGATCAGGGACACCAGCTCGCCGTCTCCCACCGTGAGGGAGACGCCCTTCAGGGCGTGGATCGCCCCGTAAAATACGTTCAGGTCCTTGATTTCCAGCATGTTTCTCCCTCCTCACTCGCCCAGGTAGGCCGCGATGACCCTGGGGTTGTTGGCAATCTCCTCCGGCAGGCCGGAGGCGATGGTCTGGCCGTAGTCGATGACCTGGATGCGCTCGCAGACGTTCATCACCAGGGACATGTCGTGTTCGATCAGCAAAATCGCCACGCCGAAGCGGTCCCGGATGGTGTTGATGCAGGAGAGCAGCTCCGCCGTCTCCGTGGGGTTCATGCCGGCGGCGGGCTCATCCAGCAGCAGGACCTTCATGTCCGTGCCCAGGGCCCGGGCGATCTCCAGCTTCCGCTGCTGGCCGTAGGGCAGGCTGGAGGCCAGGACGTCGGCCTTGTCCTCCAGGCCGCAGATGGCCAGCAGCTCCATGGCCTTGTCCGTCATCGCCTTTTCCACCTTCCAGAACTTCGGCGTGCGGAACAGGGTGTCCAGCATCCCGTAGCGGATGTCCTTGGTGAAGGAAACCTTGACGTTTTCGATGACCGTCATGTCGTTGAACAGGCGGATGTTCTGGAACGTCCGGGCAACGCCCGCCGCCACGAACTGGTGGGTCTTCTTGCCGTTCAGGGGCACGCCGTTCAGAAGGACCGTGCCCTCCGTGGGGACGTACACGCCGGTCAGCAGGTTGAACACCGTGGTCTTGCCCGCGCCGTTGGGGCCGATCAGGCCCACCAGCTCGCCGGCACAGACGGAGAGGTTGAAGTCCTGCACCGCGTGCAGGCCGCCGAAGGAGATGCCCAGATGCGTGGTCTCCAAAACAGGCTTTTTCTGCTCAGCCATGGCGCTTGCCCTCCTTTTCCGCGGCCCGGGCCGCAAAATACGCGCGGAGCTTTCCCGGCCACCTGGGGATGTCGCACAGGGCGAACTCCCGGCTGCCCATGATGCCCCGGGGGCGGAACATGATGACGATGATCAGCGCGACGGAATAGACCAGCATGGGATAGGTGAAGACGTTCTGCAAAAAGGCGGGCAGCGCCGCGACCCACGCGCCGTTTTTAATGGTATAGTTCAGCAGGAACAGCACCA
>JAUNGH010000227.1:0-1536 GCA_030524605.1 Oscillospiraceae bacterium
GGTTGGAGATGGGGCTGTCGTAGGGGACCAGCGCCACCTCGCCGAAGAAGCTGGCCCCCTCGTCCACGGAAATCGCGGCCTTCAGGGTCTCCTCGCCCTTCTCCGCGTGGGCCTCCACGATCCTGCCGTCCTTCACCACGAAGCGGAACTTGTCGATGATGACGCCGTCGTGCACCAGAGGCATGGCGGAGTACACCACGCCGTTGACGCCGGTTTTCAGGGGAGAGGTAAAGATCTCCTCCGTGGGGATGTTGGCGATATACTCCTGGCCGGAGAGCGTCACGTCGTTGCCCGCCTCCCAGATGTGGCCCTCGGGCAGCTCCACCGTCAGGTCGGTGCCCAAGGAGTTGGCGTAGTGCAGGGACTTGAAGTTCAGGGCATTCAGCTTCTCCATCCGCTCATGGAGGGTGGAGAGGTGCTTCTCCCACTTCTCCACCGCCGTGCCGTCGCCGCTGATGCGGACGGCGGAGAAAATGGCGTCCCACAGCTTTTCCATGGCCTGATCCTCCGGCAGACCGGGGAACACGGTCCCGGCCCAGCTGGGGATGGGAATGGAGGCGATGCACCAGGGGAAGCCGCCGCACATCTGCAAACGGTCAAAGTCCTTCAGCGCCTTGCCGCTGGCCTGCTGGGCGCGGATGATGCGCCCCGAATCCACACCCTTGAAATTTTCCGGGTCGGAGGCGGAGATGGCCAGGTATGCCGCGCCCTCCAGGGCGTAGTCGTTGAAAAAGTGCCGCCGCCACAGGGCCACCTCGTCAAAAATCGCGTCGTCGGCGTGGAGGTACTTGATCCGGGCCATGGCGTCGTCGTGCCAGTTCATGACCACCTCTTTGCAGCCGATGGCGTAGGCCTCCTCCGCGCACATCCGGGCGAAGTAAGCGCACTCCACCGGGGAGGAGATCACCAGCCGCTGCCCCTTCTGCACGTTCAGGCCCACCCGCACCAGCAGCCGGGCGTATTCCTTCAGTTTTTCTTCCATGAAACCTCTCATCCTTTCGGTTGTTTTTTCTAATATGTGCTATTTTAGAGTATTTTACCAACCTTGTAAAGAAAAGGCCGTCGGGATTTCCAAAACGTTCATGATTTGGGCACGAAAAAGCGGAGGGGCCCGGCCCCTCCGTCACGGTTCGCTCCTCTTGTCCTTCCGCAGGCTCATCAATGTGCCGTTCAGCTCCGCGCCCATGATGAGGGTCACGGCGCTCATGTTCAGCCAGATCAGCAGCACGATGACCGTTCCGATGGAGCCGTACAGCAGGGAGTAGTGGGCGATGTGCTCCACATACCAGGCGTACAGCCAGCTCAGGCCCATCCACGCCGCCAGGGCGGCCAGCGTCCCGGGCCAGATGTTCCGCCAGGGCTGGCGGCCGTCCTGGGCCAGGGCGTACAGGAAGAACAGGGCGAAATAGCCCGCCACCGCCACCACCGGAAAGCGCAGCCGCGCCCACAGCTCCGCCGCGAAGGAGGGCAGGCTGAAATGCGCCACGGCATAGGCCAGGATCCGGTCGCTGACGGTCATCAGCGTCAGCGTCAGGG
>JAUNGH010000227.1:1636-3320 GCA_030524605.1 Oscillospiraceae bacterium
GCCACGGCATAGGCCAGGATCCGGTCGCTGACGGTCATCAGCGTCAGCGTCAGGGCGATGGTGAGAATGAGGACCACCGTGTACAGCAGCGTCTTGAGCACATGGCCCACCGCGCCCCGGGGCGGCCCCAGGTGATAGGCCGTCCGCACGGAGCGCATCAGGGCGTTGGTGGCCCGCATGGGGAAGTAGATGGAAAAGCACAGGCCGAACACCAGCAGCTGCGGGCTGGGGTTGGCCCCCACGTAATTGAGATACACGGCCACAAAGCTGACGATCTCCCCGGGCAGAAACTCCCCCAGCGCCCGGAGGATGGCCGCCACATCCAATTGCAGCAGGCCCAGCAGGGCGCTGATGAAGATCAGGAAGGGAAAGATCATGAACAGCAGGTAAAAAGCCAGCGCCGCGCTCTGGATGGCCACATGATGCCGCAGATACCGCTGGGCCATCAAATACAGGCCGCGGAGGAAGCGGTTTTTTGGCAGGGCGGGATATTTCATGGCGGCTCCTTTCATCAGAGTGAAGAGCGGAGATTGAAGATTGTCTTAAAACCGGGGCGCCATCTTCACTCTTCACTCTCCAATCTCCACTCTCTGTTTCTCACTCCCATTTTGCCCAAATGTCGGGACAGTAGCCAACCGTGGCCTCTTTTCCGTTGCGGACAATGGGCGTCTGAAACAGCTCGGGGTGCTCCAGCAGCTTTTCCTCCTGGGCGTCGGGGGTAATATAGGCCATGTACAGCGTCTCGTAAGCCCGGCATTTTGTGTTCACCAGGGCTTCGAAGCCAACTTTTTGCTTGACGGACTGGTACTCCCGGGGAGATAATCCCTTTGAGGGGACATCGATGTACTGGTACTTGATGCGGCGCTCCTTGAACCACCGCTCGGCCTTCTTGGTGTCGAAGGACTTGGAGGAACCGAAAATCTGGATATTCATGCGGGCGCTCCTTTTGATGAAATGGAGGGATTTTTAATGACGGAAACCATCAGAAAGCTGAAGGAATGGACCGACGGCTCCGACAACATCGTCTTTTTCGGCGGGGCGGGCGTCTCAACGGAGTCCGGCATCCCGGATTTCCGCAGCACCGGCGGCCTGTACCACCAGCAGTGGAAATACCCGCCCGAGGTCATTTTAAGCCATACCTTCTACGAAAGCAACCCCGAAGAATTTTTCCGCTTCTACCGGGCCAAGCTCCTGGCCCCCGACGCCAAGCCCAACGCCGCCCATTACAAGCTGGCGGAGTGGGAGAAGCAGGGGAAGCTGCGGGCCATCGTCACCCAGAACATCGACGGGCTCCACCAGGCCGCCGGCAGCAAACGGGTGCTGGAGCTCCACGGCAGCGTCCACCGGAACTATTGCGAGCGGTGCCGCAAGTTCTACGGCCTGGACTTCATGCTCCACAGCCGGGGCGTGCCCCGCTGCACCTGCGGCGGGATCGTCAAGCCGGACGTGGTGCTCTACGAGGAGGGGCTGGACCAGCAGATTTTGAACGACTCCGTCCGGGCCATTGCGGAGGCGGACATGCTCATCATCGGCGGCACCTCCCTGAACGTCTACCCCGCCGCCGGGCTCATCAACTACTACCGGGGCCGCAAGCTGGCGCTCATCAACAAGTCCGCCGTCGCCCGGGACCTGGCCGCCGGGCTGGTCATCACCGATCCCATCGGCGAGGTTCTCTCCCAGCTGT
>JAUNGH010000228.1 GCA_030524605.1 Oscillospiraceae bacterium
GCTTTCGCGGCAAGGCGGGTGAGGGCCTGACCGCCGCCCACGCCTATGAGATCGGACGTTTTTTAGGCTGGTACTACGGCAGGACGCAGCGGGCACAGATCGTGGTGGGCAAGGACACCCGCCGCTCCAGCTATATGCTGGAATACGCCATCAGCGCCGGCATGGCCGCCTCCGGCGCGGACGTGTATCTGCTGCACGTGACCACCACGCCCTCCGTGTCCTATGTGACCCGGACGGACGGCTTTGACTGCGGCGTGATGATCTCCGCCAGCCACAACCCCTACTACGACAACGGCATCAAGCTGATGAACCGCGAGGGCGAGAAGATGGACGAGGCCACCATCGCCCTGGTGGAGGACTATCTGGACGGCAAACTGGAGCTGGACGGCCAGCCCTGGCGGGAGCTGCCCCTGGCCACGGAGGACGGCGTCGGCAGCATCATCGACCACAGCGCGGGCCGGAACCGCTACATCGGATATCTCATCTCTCTGGCGATGTATTCCTTCAAGAACAAGAAGGTGGCGCTGGACTGTGCCAACGGCAGCGCCTGGAGCATTGCCCCCAGCGTGTTCAAGGCCCTGGGCGCGGAGGTCCGCGTCCTCAACGACCGCCCCGACGGCCTGAACATCAATCTGGACGCCGGGTCCACCCACATCGGCGGCCTGCAGAAGTACGTGAAGGAGAACCAGATGGACGTGGGCTTCGCCTTCGACGGCGACGCGGACCGCTGTCTCGCTGTGGATGAGAACGGCGAGCTGGTGGACGGCGACAAGATCATGTACCTCTATGGCCGCTACATGCAGGAGCGGGGCAAGCTGGTGAACAACACCGTCGTCACTACCGTTATGAGCAACTTCGGGCTGTACAAGGCGCTGGACGAGGCGGGCATCGGCTACGTCAAGACCGCTGTGGGCGACAAGTACGTTTACGAGCACATGGTGCAGCACGGCGACCGCATCGGCGGCGAGCAGTCCGGGCACATCATCTTTTCCAAGTATGCCCGGACCGGCGACGGCATTCTGACCGCCCTGAAGGTCATGGAGGTCATGTTGGCGAAAAAGCTGCCCCTGAGCCGTCTGGCGGAGCCGGTGACGGTCTATCCTCAGGTCCTTATCAACGTGCGGGTGCGGGACAAAAAGGAGGCCCAGGCCGATCCGGACGTGCAGGCGTCCGTCCGGGCCGTGGCCGACGAGCTGGGCAATGCCGGCCGCATTCTGGTGCGGGAGTCCGGCACGGAGCCGCTGGTGCGGGTCATGGTGGAGGCCGAGACGGAGGAGCGCTGCCGGGAGCTGGCGGAGCGGGTCGTGGCGGTCATCCGGGAAAAGGGCCACGCGGTATAAGGTTGACATAACACAAAACATCCCGCCCTGTGGAGCTTCCACAGGGCGGGGCTTTTTATATTTATGCATTGGGGGCGTCGGGAATGGCCCAGGGATGGAGGACACCGGAGAGGTCTTCGAGATCGACGCTCACAACGTAGGCATGCTCCTGGCTGGGCAGGCTCCCCTGAGGGAAGGTGATGCGCATGCCATAGGCGGAAATATCGGCATATTCCAGCCGGAACGCCGCCTGCATCTCCCGTATCAGAGCAGGGTCGTCCGGCCCGGAGCCGTTTTCCGCCGCCAGCGTCAGGAGGGTTCCGGCAATATCCGCCTCAGGGCAGGCGAACAGATCCGCCAGGGGGATGTACGCCCCGGTCTCCCGGTCAAAGGCGGCACAGGTGGAGCGGTTCTCGACGATATTCCCTCCCAGGGGCAGGATGACGGTGGTGGAGAAGTACATGATCCGTGCATTGGACCCGGCGGGGGAGGTGTCCTGTCTCACCCACTGGGCGGAAAAGGTTTCGGGGTCTGCCTGATATGCGGCCCAGGCCTTTTCCAGCTCCGCCTGGAGGTCGTACAAGGCTCCCTGCTCCTCATAGTATTGCCGGACGGCGGCCTTTGCCGTCTCGCTGAGGTCGTCAAAGCTCTCCAGGTTTCCGGCATAGCAGTTCTCCGGGCCGGAGGGGGCGTCCTCCCGCAGCAGATCCGTGCCGTCCTGCAATTGGTAGTGCAATTGGTAGCGGGTGCCCCACAGGTGACTCTTCCAGACGTCCAGGACAGTGCCGTCGGAAAGGGCGGCGTCGTTTTCTACCAGATAGGCGTCGATGCTGATATAGCGGTCGGGGTGGTAGGCTTTCAGCTTTTCGCCGTCCGCCGCGGTCAGGGAGGTCCTGCGGCCTGTTGGGAAGAAACGGACGGAGACGCCGGTGTGGGGGGCGGCTTTGTAGGATTCCCCGTCGATCTCGTCCATGCCGAAGATGTAGGTGTCCTCCTCCACCAGGACGGCGATGCGCCTGTCATCGGAGGTCTCCAGGATCAGGGCGGCGGGGTCCTGCCGGACCGCCACCACCTCGCCGGAGATGCTGTCCTTTCCTCCGCAGGCGGTGAGGGAGAGGCACAGCAGCAGGAAAAGGGGAAAGATCGCGGCCTTTTTCATGCGATTCTCCTTTCACAGTCATGGGCATGCGCCGTGTCAACGGGGAAGGAAATTCATTTCAAAATCCCTTTACTCATATGACGTCTCAGCCCGGAAAAAGGTTTCAGAATCCCAAAAAGCAGAGGCGCGGTCAGCGGCCCAGCTCCCGGCGGACGGCCTTGGCCAGCAGTTCCTGGCCCTCGGGGGAGCGGAGGACCTCCAGCACCGTGGCGCGGACCATGTCCTGGAAGGACTTGCTCTTCAGCAGGGCGCTGAACACCGCGCCGTCCTCCTTGGCGCCGGAGGACTGGGCCACCACCGTCCGGGCCAGGGGCTTGGGGGCGGGGCGGACGGGGGTGTCGTCGGGGACGCCGCCGTTCAGCCAGGTGTCCATGCTGGTGGGGTCGTCGCTCTCACCCCGGAGATAGAACAACGACACGCCGAAATACTGGGCCAGCTTGCTCTGCTGGTCCTGGGTGGGGGTCTGGCGGCCCGTCTCGAATTTTTCAATGGACATGCGGGGCAGCCCCAGGGCCGCCGCCAGGGCGGGGCGGCTCAGGCCCCGCTGGGTGCGAAGCGCCTCAATGCGCTGTGCCATCGTTACCATAGGTCAAATTCCTCCTTCTGTCAGGTCCGCCGCCGGTCCGGCAGGAAGCACAGGTGTCCCGCCCGGCGGCTGGCGTTCAGGTCGATCAGCCGCTGGTTGCGGCTGCCCCGGAAGCGCAGGGAGATATCCTTCAGCTCCTCCACAAAGCGGCCGTCCACCAGCACGTCCAGCAGGGAGAGGAACTCGTCCGTCACCTCGCAGCGGGGATGGGCGCCGTCTGTGGTCAGCTCCTCGTAGGTGAAGCCGGA